>JADGHC010000112.1 GCA_019689655.1 Microbispora sp. | reverse complement strand
CGCCCCAAGCCGAGCCCGACGCCGTCGCCCTCGCCCACCCGCATCCCGTTGCCCCCCGTCTGCGTGCGCCTCGAGCCGCTGGCCGCCACCCTGGTGCCGAAGACCGAGGGCGTGGCGGTGCGCAGCCAGGAGGGCAAGGCGACCGTCACCCAGTGCCAGTGGTGGAACGACGCGCTGCCGCTCGGCGGGGGCAAGGTCCGGTGGCGCAACCTGCGCATCGCGGTCCGCACCTTCACAGACGAGGACTCCGCCCGTTACTACCTCATCGACCAGCGTTCGAGCGCCAAGTTCACGGCCGGCAGCCGGATCGGCGGCATCCGCTGGGGCAAGATCGAGAAGCTGGCCGGATACGGGCAGGACGCGTTCGGCCAGGCGATCCGGCAGCGCACCGACACGGCCCAGTCCAACCGGTACGAGATCTACGCGCTGGACGGCAAGAACGTCATCTGGGTGCTGTTTTCCGGCAGCGACCGCCCGGAGAACACGCCGATCAACGCATCCGAGTCCGTGCTCATGGACCCGAAGGAGGCCGCTTCCGGGGCCAAGTCCGTGGCCAAGGCCCTGCTCGACGCCCTGTAAGCCGGTGTTCGTGCAGGATTGCGCGGGTATTTCCCCCCTCGACCGCGAGTCGACGGGGGGAAACCATGGCTACCTGTGAAGTCTGCGGCAACGATTACGACATGGCTTTCGAGGTGCACGCCCAGGGGGTGGTGCACGTCTTCGACAGCTTCGAGTGCGCCATCAGCCGGATGGCGCCGGTGTGCGAGCACTGCGGGTGCCGGATCGTGGGCCACGGCTCCGAGTACGACGGCCGCTGGTTCTGCTGCGCGCACTGCGCCCGGCAGGCGGGTGCGACCAAAATCGTGGACCGGGAGGTCACGGGCGTCGGCGCCCGTTAGTGCCGGATGCCGGTGTACGACTTCGTGTGCCGGCCGGCGTACGAGCTCGTGTGCAGGCAGGCGAGCCGAGGCACGGACCACCGTGACGGCGAGGGCCTTCGGGCGGGATGCGCACCCGCGGGAGGCCCTCACGCCGTCGCCGGTCAGGGCTCGAACGCGGCCACGCGGATGATGACGAATCCCTCCCCGTCGGGCTTGGGCGGCGGCGTGGTCCCCGGCACGACGTCGAAAACCTCGGGGTGCTCGCTCCTGGTCACCACGGTGCCCGAACTCGCCCGCCGCGGTTGACTCCCGCTCCGCATGCGCGCGCCGGCCGATCGGGCCGCGGGCGGATGCCGCCTGCGACGATGTCCTGCCCCCTGCCGCGCGTGGGCGGCACCGCGGGCATGCTCACAAGAGGGCTCCTACGGGCACACGATGACCGGCCGATGGAGGCTGAACGGTTCACCGCGCGCGGCCCGTATGGTCGCCCCGTTGCTTTCCCCTGGATTCACATGACGCTCCACGGTAGGCTTTAGTTAGTTCCTTAGCCAAACAAATATCGGAGGAGCGAGTGCCACCAGGTTACCCGGGGGGCGCTGGGACCGGTGGCCTGTGCCGGGCCGGGCGCGGCGCGGCCCGAGCGTCCGTGCGTGCCGCCGTTCCGGCCGCCGTTGTCATGTCAGATTGCTCGCAATTGCGGCATGATGAGCCCGAGCGGGAACGGGGCGGACAGTGATCACATCGCATAACGGGCCACAGCCGGCCGACTTCACCGACGTACGGGCGACGAACCTCGCCGTCGTGCTGCGGTTCGTCCGGGAGAACGCGCCCTGCTCGCGTGCCGACATCGCCGCCTCGACCGGCCTCAACAAGGCCACCGTCTCCAGCCTGGTCGCCGACCTCATCGACCGGCGCCTGCTGCGCGAGACCGGCCTGACCGAGCACCGGGTCGGCCGGCCCGCCACCATGCTCGTCCTGGACGGCTCGCCGTACGCCGCGATCGGCATCGAGATCAACGTCGACTACATCACCGCGGTCGCGGTGGACCTCAAGGGAGAGGAACTGCTGAACTGGCGGCGCTCCTTCCCCGGCGGGACGTCGGGCGCGGGACAGGCGGTCGTCGCCATCGCGGCGCTCGCCCGGCGGGTCGTCAGCCGGATGACCAAGGAGGCCCGGCAGGTGCTCGGCCTGACCGTGGCCGTGCCCGGGCTGGTCGACGTCAACGGCGTCGTGCGGGTCGCGCCCAACCTGGGCTGGCGCGACGCGGACCTCGCGGGCGACCTCACCAAGGCGCTGCGCGACCCGGGCTTCCCGGTGCTGGTGGACAACGACGCCAACCTCGCCGCCCTGGCCGAGCACCGGTTCGGGCCGCACCGCAACACCGCCAACCTCGTCTACCTGACCGGTGAGGTGGGCGTGGGCGCGGGCATCGTCATGGACGGCCGGCTCAGGCGCGGCGGGCAGGGCTACAGCGGCGAGATCGGCCACATCGAGCTCGACCCGGCCGGGCCCATATGCCGGTGCGGCCGGCGCGGCTGCCTGGAGGCGGTCGCCGGGATCGGCGCGGTCCTCGCCCGTACGGCGCCGGACGCCTCGCCGTCCGAGCTCGAACTCGAGATCGACGAGGTCGTACGGCGTGCCCGCAACGGCGAGCCGGAGATCCTCGCGCTGCTGGAGGGCGTGGGACGCCATCTCGGCAGGGGAATGGCCGCCGTCGCCAACCTGCTCAACCCCGAGGTCGTGATCCTCGGCGGCTACTACGTGCCGCTGGCGCCCTGGCTCGTCGCACGCGCCGAGGAGGAGATGTACGGCAGGGTGCTCGCCCCCGGCGGGGGAGGCTGCCGGCTGGAGGTGTCCACGCTCGGGTACGGCGCCGCCGCGCTCGGGGCCGCCGCGCGGGTGCTCGACTCGGTCGACTCCGGCCGTCTGCCCTCGCGGGGCTGAGCCGCCGACGCGGGGCCGTGCCGATATCGGGTGACGGCGAACCCGGTGGCGGCGCGGCCTTCGGGTGACGGCGAACCCGATGGTGGTGCGCGGCGTCGGCTCCGGTCTGCCGTCGTGGAGCCGAGCCGGTGCAGGTGGAGCGCCTGACCGAGCCGGCCGCGGCCAGGACACAGGCGCTGTCGCAGATCGTCCGCTGAGCGGGCGCCCGCGGGGGAGTCCACGGTGCCGACGGTGGTGGGCCGCCGGGGAAGCCATTCACCGGGCGTCTGCGGGGTTCCCCATGCCGACGGTGGTGGGCGGTGACGAGGGCGCTGAGCGGGCACCCGCGGGGGAGTCCCCTCGGTCGTCGAAGGGGGTGACGCGGACCGTTCCCGCGATCATGACCGGTCTGACGTGCCGGGTTCGCGCCCGCCCTTCCCGCGCATGGTCCCCGCCATTCGGCGAGACCGGACCGCGCCCGCTCGAACCCCGTGCACCGGCGCTGCCGGCGACCCGTCCGAAGCTCTCCGTACGGCACGGGCGGCGCCGGCGGGAGGGGCGACGCCCGGCACATGGCCGCCGGATCCGCTCCCGGCGGTCTCGGCTGGTCGCATCGCCCGGGGTGAGGCGGCGACGCCCGGCGCGTCGCCGTGCCGAGCCGCCGGGGGCGTTATCAAAACGCTTGGCACGCAAGTCTTGACCTGAGCCGCGGATGAGGGCACTCTTCCGGGTAAGCCCCGATTTAACACACCGGAAACGCCGGTGACCCTTTCGAAGCGCTTCGACAGTGGCGCTTCGCCCAACCGAACATGCGAACCTCGCGACGCCTCCCGTGGGCGCGTTTTTTCGGCAGGCCATCGAAGCGCTTCGACGCGAAGGGTAAGTCTCCAGATGAACGAACCGGCTCAAGACCCGGCATTCCGGAACCCCGCGCTGTCTACCGCCGAACGGGTGGACGACCTGCTCGGCAGGCTCACACTCGATGAGAAGATCGGCCTGCTGCACCAGTACCAGGCGCCCGTGGAACGCCTCGGCCTGCGGGCCTTCCGTACCGGCACCGAGGCCCTGCACGGCCTGGCCTGGCATGGCCCGGCCACCGTGTTCCCCCAGGCCGTCGGGCTGGCCAGCACCTGGAACCCGGATCTGGTCCACCGGGTGGGGGAGGCCACGGGCGACGAGGTCATGGCCTTCCACCACAAGGACCCGCAGAGCGTGGGCCGCAACGTCTGGGCGCCGGTGGTCAATCCGCTGCGCGATCCGCGCTGGGGCCGCAACGAGGAGGGCTACTCCGAGGACCCCTGGCTCACGGGAGTGATGGGCACGGCGTACGCGAGCGGCCTGCGCGGCCGCCGCGCCGTGCTGAAGACGGCGCCCACGCTGAAGCACTTCCTCGGCTACAACAACGAGACCGACCGGTGCGTGACCTCCAGCGGCCTGCCGCCGCGGGTGCTCCACGAGTACGAGCTCAAGGCGTTCCGCCCGGCCATCGAGTCGGGGGCCGCGGTGGCCGTCATGCCGTCGTACAACCTCGTCAACGGCCGGCCGGCCCACCTGTCCCCGCTGATCTCCAGCCACCTGCGGAGATGGGCGCCCGGCGAGATCATGGTGGTCAGCGACGCGTACGCGCCGGGGAACCTCGCCGGGCTGCAGGGCTACTACAAGGATCTGCCCGAGGCGTACGCGCACGCGATCAAGGCCGGGCTGGACAGCTTCACACAGGACGACGGGGACCCCACCGCCACCTTGGGCCACGTGCGGACCGCGCTCGACCGCGGGCTGCTGACCGAGGCCGACATCGACGCCGCCGTCCGGCACCTGCTGTCCATCCGGGTGCGGCTGGGCGAGTTCGACCCCGCCACGCCGTACGACGACATCACCCACGACATCGTCAACTGCCCCGAGCATCGGCGGCTCGCGCGGGAGGCGGCCCGCCAGTCGATCACCCTGCTCAAGAACGACGGCCTGCTGCCGCTGACCTCCCCGCGCAGGGTCGCGGTGATCGGGCCGCTGGCCGACGTACTGTTCGAGGACTGGTACAGCGGCACGCTGCCCTACCAGGTCACTGCCCTGGCGGGGCTCTCCGAGCGGTGCGAGACCGTCTACTGCGAGGGCGTCGACCGGGTGGCGCTGCGCACCGAGGGCGGGTACATCGGCGCGACCGCCGACCCCGCCGGCGGGCCGCTGCAGGTGCGGAGCGACCGGTCGTGCTTCGACCTGTTCGACTGGGGCGGCGGCGCGTACGCGTTCCGGTCCTGCGCCAACGGGCGGCACGTGTCGGCCGGCGAGGACGGCGTGCTGGTCAACGACCAGCCCGGCCCGAACGGCTGGGAGGTGCGCCAGACCTTCCGGATCGAGGAACGGCCGAGGGGGGTCGTGCTGCGCAACATCTCCACCGGCCGGTACGTCACCGTGGCCGGCGGCGTCGTGTGCACGGCCGACGACCCCGAGGCGGCGTCCGTGCTGTCCGTCGAACTGGTCGAAAACGGCGCGGCCCGGGCGGCGGAGGCGGCGGCCCGGGCGGACGTCGCGGTGGTGGTGCTCGGCGACCACCCACTGGTGAACGGCCGCGAGACCGAGGACCGCACGACGCTGGCGCTGCCCGAGCGGCAGGAGGCCCTGCTGAAGGCCGTCCACGAGGCCAACCCGGCCACCGTGCTGGTGGTCTCCAGCGGCTACCCGTTCGCGCTGACCTGGGCGCAGGAGCACCTGCCCGCGATCGTCTGGTCGGCCCACGGCGGGCAGGAGTACGGCCACGCGCTCGCCGCGGTGCTGCTCGGCGACGACGACCCGGGCGGACGGCTCACCCAGACGTGGTACCGCTCGGCGGCCGAGCTGCCCGACCTGCTCGACTACGACATCATCGCCGCCGACGCCACCTACCTCTACTACCGCGGCCGGCCGCTCTACCCGTTCGGGCACGGGCTCAGTTACACCCGATTCGCGTACTCTGACCTGGAGTTGTCGTCGCGAGATCTCGCCGAGGGGGACACGCTGACCGTCCGGGTGACGGTGACGAACACGGGCGAGCGCACGGGGGAGGAGGTCGTGCAGTTCTACACCCATCAGCAGCGCTCCCGCGTGAAGCAGCCGCTGCGCCAGCTGCGCGGCTTCGCCAAGGTGCGGCTCGCGCCGGGCGAGAGCCGTACGGTGTCGGTGGACGTGCCGGTCGCCGACCTGGCCTTCTGGGACGTGACCCGCGGCAGGTTCGTGGTCGAGGAGTCCGCGCACAAGGTGCAGGTGGGCGCCTCGTCGGGGGACATCCGCCTGTCCGCGTCGTTCCGGGTGCGGGGCGAGCGCATCCCGCCGCGGGATCTGGCCGCGGGGCCACTGGACGCCGCCGACCACGACGAGTACGACGGTGTCGTGCTGTGCGACGCCGCCCCGGTCGCCGGCGACGCCGTCCGCTCCACCTCGCCGGGATCGTGGATCGCCTTCCGCGACTGCGACTTCGGCGACGGGCGCTGGTCGGCGTGCACGCTGGCCGTGACGAGCGAGGAGGGCGGGGTGATCACCCTGCGGCTCGACGACCCGCTGACCGGGGAGGTCGCCGGCGCGGTCAGCGTCCCGCCCACGGCCACCAGGCACGACTTCGTCGAGGTGAGCACCCCTCTGGCGGGAGCGGCCGGAGTGCGCGATCTTTATCTGGTGTACGAGAGCGAGGGGGTCACGGTGAGCACGCTGGGGTTCCGTCCGTGAGGACCGTGACGATCGCCGACGTCGCCAAGCACGCGGGGGTCGCCGTCTCCACGGTCTCGTACGTGCTGAGCGGCAAGCGGACGATCTCGGCGACCACCCGGCAGCGGGTCCTGGACAGCGTGCGGGAGCTCGGCTACCACCCCAACGCCGGCGCCCGCGCCCTGGCGAGCAAGCGTGCCAAGGTCATCGCGCTGGTGCTGCCGCTGCGGGCCGGCATGAACCTGCCGGTCCTCATGCAGTTCGCGACCTCGGTGGTCACCACCGCACGCCAGTACGACCACGACGTGCTGCTCATGACGGCCGACGAGGGGCCGGACGGGCTGCACCGGGTGGCGGCCAGCGCGCTGGTCGACGGACTGCTGCTGATGGACGTGGAGATCCACGACCCCCGTGTGCCGCTGCTGCGCAAGCTCGCCGAGCCGAGCGTGCTGATCGGTTTCCCGGCCGACCCGGAGGGGCTGACCTGCGTCGACCTCGACTTCGCCCGGGCCGGTGCGCTGTGCGCCGAACACCTGGCCGATCGCGGGCATCGCGAGATCGCGCTGCTCGGCGCGCCGCGCGTGGTCTACGAGCGCGGCACGGGGTTCGCGGAGCGGACGATGGCGGGGTTCGTCGAGGCGGCCCGGCGGCACGGCCTCCAGGCCGACGCGCGGCCCTGTGAGGAGTCGTTCGACGAGGTCTACGCCGCGGTGAAGCTGCTGCTCGACGAGCGGCCGGGCCTGTCCGGGCTCGTCGTGCACAACGAGGCGGCCGCCGGCCATGTGCTGGGGGCGTTGCGGATCCTCGGGAGGCGGGTGCCCGAGGACGTCTCGGTGGTGGCGATCTGCCCGGACGACATCGCCGAGCGGGCCAGCCCCGCGCTGACCTCCGTGCTCATTCCCGCCGAGGACGTCGGCAGGCAGGCGGTCCGGCTGCTCATGGCCAAGCTGGAGGGCCAGACCGTACCGGAGTCGACGCTTCTCGAACCTCGGCTGACGATTCGCGAAAGTTCACGATGACCTCATTTCCCGACGGCTTCCTGTGGGGCGCCGCGACCGCGTCGTACCAGATCGAGGGCGCGGTGCACGCCGACGGCCGCGTCCCCTCGATCTGGGACACCTTCTCCCACACCCCCGGCATGGTCGCCGACGGCCACACCGGCGATGTGGCCTGCGACCACTACAACCGCTATCTCGAAGACGTCGAGCTCATGGCGTGGCTGGGGCTGAAGGCCTACCGGTTCTCGGTGGCCTGGCCGCGCCTGGCCGACCTGAGCTTCTACGACCGGCTCGTCGACGCGCTGCTCGGCAAGGGCATCACGCCGGTCGCGACGCTGTACCACTGGGACCTGCCGCAGACGCTGCAGGACGCGGGCGGCTGGACCAACCGCGAGACGGCCTTCCGGTTCGCCGACTACGCCGCCACCGTGCACAAACTCCTGGGGGACCGCGTCGGTATCTGGACCACGCTCAACGAGCCCTGGGTGTCGGCGTTCGTCGGGTATGGCTCCGGGCGGCACGCGCCCGGCGTGAGCGACCCGGCCGCCGCGTTCACCGCCGCCCATCACCTGATGCTCGCCCACGGCCTGGGCGTGCAGGCGCTGCGGGCGGGGGGTGCGCAGACCGTCTCGCTGACGCTGAACCTGACGCCGATCATCGGCGACGCCGAGCCGGCCCGCCTGATCGACGGCCTGGCGAACCGGCTGTTCCTCGACCCCGTCCTGCGCGGCGAGTACCCCGCCGACGTCCTCGCCCATCTGGAACGCTTCACCAAGGTCAACCTGGACGACCTGCCGACGATCGCGCAGCCGATCGACGTGCTCGGCGTCAACTACTACACCGTCAACCGGGTCGTCGCCGATCCCTCGTCCGGCGGCCATCCGGAGTATCCCGGCAGCGAGGGCATCGCCTGGGAGGACCCGCGTCCCCCGGTCACCGAGATGGACTGGGAGATCAACCCGGCCGGGCTCGAGGACCTGCTCGTACGGCTGAGCCGCGACTACCCCGGCACGCCGCTGATGATCACGGAGAACGGGGCGGCCGTCCCCGACGGAGTGTCCGACCCCGACCGGATCTCCTATCTCGACGGCCATCTGCGTGCCGCCAGGTCGGCCATCGACAAGGGTGCGGACCTGCGCGGCTACTTCGTGTGGTCGCTGATGGACAACTTCGAGTGGGCCCGGGGCTACCACAAGCGGTTCGGGCTCGTCCGCGTCGACTACGACACGCTGGAGCGCACGCCGCGCGACAGCGCCCGATGGTACCGGGAGGTCATCGCCCGCAACGGCCTGGCGGACTGAGACCCCGTCCGGTCCGGCGGGGCCACCCCCCCGTCCCCGCCGGACCGGCTTCGCCGCCGCCGTGCTCCGCCCGCCTGTCCCACGTGGGTGAGCGCGCCCTCCTCGCCGCCGGAGATCGCGGCGGGCGGCCTCGGCGCGCTCCCGGCCGGTCCCGGTGCCGGTGAGGGCGGACACGTCGACGACCGGCGGCGGTCCGTCGGTGTTCACACCTCCCCATCCCACCTACCCGGGAGGGCGGTCCGGAAGGCTCCTTTACCTGCTTGCCGGTCGTGTTGCGCGTGCGGGCATTTCGTACCAACACGAGCGCTTCATACAGTTTGTCCCGTTACCGACTAATAACGCCCTGGCGAGTAGATTTCTTAAGCGTGGCCAGTTCGGCCGCATTCGAGGTAGGCGATCACGTGGGTATCGGGGATGAATGGTCGGTCAGGAGTCGCATCGCGCTGTTCGCCGGCACGGTGGTCGCCCTCGTATGCCTCGCGTTCTCGGTCGTCTTCGTCTGGGCGCTGCACCTGTCGGGGCGCGACAAGCTCATGCAGGAGGTCACGGAGGCCGGCGGCCGGGTCGCCTACATGGTGGATCGCGGGAAGGCGGGGGACGTGCCCGCCGAGCTCCCCGGGCAGGACACAACCGTCCAGGTGGTGGACCCGCAGGGGAAGGTGCGGGCGGCGACGCCGGACGTGCGCGGGAAGCCGCCCATGGCGAACTTCCGTCCCCCGGCGCCGCTCCGCAGAGACACCCAGGAGGTCTGCGACGGCGTCTTCAGCGTGGACCGGTGTCATCTCGTGGTCGCGCAGGAGGTCTATCGCGACGACGGAGCGTGGCTGGTCTACAGCGCCGCCCCGGTTGCGGCGTTCCGCGTGTCGCCGATCCTGGTGACCGGTCTCGCGGCGGGGTCGACGCTCGCTACCGCCGCAGTCGCGTACGGCACCCGGCGCAGCGTCAAACGGGCGCTCACGCCGGTGCGGGCCATCCGGGCCGAACTCGACGAGATCAACGCCTCGCACCTCGGGCGGCGCGTGCCGGTTCCCGAGGCCAAGGGAGAGATACACGATCTCGCGCAGAGCATCAACTACACGCTGGACCGGCTGGAGGAGACGCTCGAACAGCAGCGGCGCTTCACCTCCGACGCGTCCCACGAACTGCGCAGCCCGATCACCGCGATCCGCGCGCAGGTGGAGGACGCGCTGCTCGCCCCGCAGGAGACCGACATGCGGGAGATCGGGCAGGCCGTGCTGAAGAGCCTCGAACGGCTCCAGGCGATCGCCTCCGACCTGCTGACGCTCGCCCGTCTCGACGCGGGCGCGCCCTGCGAGCGTGAACCGCTGGACCTCGGCGGACTCGTGGCCGCGGAGCTGGACACGCGCCGCCCGGTCAGGAAGATCGTCTCGCAGCTGACGCCCGGCGTGATCGTCCGGGGCGACCGGATCCGGCTGGGCCGCCTGGTCACCAACCTGCTCGACAACGCCGAAAGGCACGCCGCCACCACCGTACGACTGGAGGTGCGCAGCGAGGACCCGCCCGACGGCGACCCCCGCTTCCGTTCCGGCGTGGCCGTGCTCGAGGTGCTCGACGACGGCGCGGGCATCGCGCCCGATCAGCGCGAGCTCGTCTTCCAGCGGTTCACCCGGCTCGACACTGCCCGCAGCAGGAACGCCGGCGGTGCGGGCCTGGGCCTGCCCATCGCCCGGCAGATCGCCGAGAGCCACGGCGGCTCCCTGACGATCATCGACAGCCCGCGCGGCGCGCACTTCCTCCTGCGCCTGCCGCTGTCCCGGGAGGGCTGAAAGCCGAGCCTCAGGCACGCCCGCACGCCGCAGGGCAGAACCTGACCTCGGGATAGCGCGGCGAGGGCTGGTCCGGCAAAGGCTGCCGCCGCCCCTTCAGATGCCGGTCGAGAAACGCGGCCACGTACGTCCGGGTGATCTCGGCGGCCCGCGCCGCGGGCAAGGTGCCGTAAACCGGCTGGAGGGCGCCGGCGGTATGCGGGTAGTCGGTGAAGGACCGCGGTTCCGCCCCCGACACCACGAGCCGTCGCTTCCACCCGGTCAGCAGCCGCCAATCCCGGCTCCACGTGCGGTCTCGTTCCCCGGCGGGCCGATCCGATCCGATGAACATGAACGGCCGGGAGAGCCCGCCCTTGGGAATGCGGGCATAGGTGACGCCGTCCAGGTCCACCCCCGTGCGAACACGGGAGTCCCGCACCATCGCCGCGACGGCACCGGCCCCGCCGATCAGGTGGCCGGCCATCGCGACGCGTGACAGGTCGATCCGGTCCCCGCCGCGCCACACCGACGGCAGCCGGTCGAGCACGAACGAGACGTCGGCCGCCCGCCCCTCGGCCACCTCCTCACCGAAGCCCGGGTCCGATGCACTGTCGCAGGCGAGGCATTCGGCGATCCGCCCGTCCGCCAGGGTCATGGCGTAGCTCTCATAGGCGGGGTCGATCCCGGCCACGACGTACCCCCGGCTCGCCAGATCCTCGGCGAGCGAGGTGAGCATGCTCACCGGTTCACCGAGGCCGGGCGAGAGCACCACGTTCGCCGTCAGGCCCAGGCCGTACCCGTCGCCGTCGTACTGATCGGGGTGACGCTCCCCGGAGCCGTGTACCCAGGTGGCGTGGTCGTCGCCGAGGCTCGCCACCATCGCCTCGAGCGTGACCACGCCCAGCCGGTCCCGCAGCTCCGGCACCCGCTCGATGATCTTCCGGTAGACGGCCGCGAAGGCCGCCCAGTCGGCCTTGCGGTCGCCGGTCAGCGCCGGCATGACGGCCTCGGGCATGTCGCGTCCGTTGCGGTCGAGCTCCCGGGTGAGCGCGGCGAACCCCGCGATGAGCAGCGAACGGGCGTCGAGCGTGGCGCCGCCGTAGTAGTCGCCGAGGATGCAGAAGTACGCCTGCTCGATGACGTCGATCGTGGTGGCCGTCTCCGTCCCGGCGGGCCCCTGCGGCGGCGCGCAGACCGTGCCCGCCGCGGTGCCCGTGCCCGCCCAGACGCCGTCCACGTTCGTCTCACCGAGCTCGAAGGTCTGCGTGACCGGCGGCATCAGGTGCGGCCGGACCGCCAGCGGCACGGCGAGCTGGATCCCGGCGAAGACGGCGAGGGTGAGGGCCATCGCCGGCAGCGTGCGGCGCACCAGCATGCCGGCGGTGACGCCGAGGACGACGGCGAACGCCGCGTACGCGATCGGCAGGATGCCGCGCGCGCCGAACACCAGGGGGCCATCGGGGCGAGGTTCTCACTGGCCGACCTGTCCAGCGGGCCGGACCACCAGGTCACCATGAGACCGCACAGCCCCGCGGCGGCCACGGCGGCGAGGACGGTGAGCCCGAGCTTCACCGCGAGCCAACGGTGGCGGGTGACGCTCTGGTTCCACACCAGCAGGTGCGTGCCCGCGTCCAGCTCGCGGGTGATCATCGGTGCTCCCCAGAAGACCCCGACGACCGCGGGCAGTAGGAGCACGACGAGACTGACGGCGAGGAACGTGAACTCGTGCCCGCCGAAGAACCGGTTGTAGAAGCTGTCACAGGTGTCGTTCCGGGTGCACTCGGCGATCCCGGCGGCGTAGCGGGCGGCGAGGCCGGGGCCGGTGAGGGCCAGGGCGGCGGCGAGGGCGAGCAGCAGGGCGGCGGTCGTCGCGACCGAGCCGCGGAGCTGACGCCAGGTGAGCCAGGTCATCGCCGCACCTCCAGGACGGCTCGGCGGTTCTCGGGGGCGTGCCCGTCCAGGTAGGCCAGGACGAGGTCCTCCAGGCCGAGCGGGGTGACCGTCCAGGCGGGGTCGTGGACCGGGGCGTCGGTGCGGACGATGTACGTGCTCTGCCGGTCGGTGTGGCGGGCGGAGACCACGTGCCAGCCGGCGGGCAGGCGGTGGGCGGCCCGGCGCGGGCCGGTGAGCCGGTGGTGGGTGGCGAGCAGCCGGTCGGCCGGCCCGGCTAGCCGCACCCGGGAGTCGGCGAGCAGGATCAGATAGTCGCAGGTCCGCTCCAGGTCGGAGATCAGGTGGGAGGAGAGCACCACGCTGATCTCGTGTTCGACGGTGGCCTCCATCAGGTGCCGCAGGAACTCCCGGCGGGCGAGCGGGTCGAGCGAGGCGACCGGCTCGTCCAGGATCAGCAGCTCGGGCCGCTTGGCGAGGCCCAGAGTGAGGGCGAGCTGGGCGCGCTGCCCGCCGGACAGCCTGCCCGCCCGCTGCCCGGACGCCAAGCCGAGCCGCGCGAACGCCGCCCGGGCGTCCGCCCGTACGCCCCCGGCCCTTCGGCCGGATGCCGGCGGCCGTGCGTGATCCGCTCGGCGCGGCGCGGCCCGGCCGGTGCGGCGCATTCTGCTCGATCGCGGAGCGTGGCGGAGGTCCACGCGGGGCGCCGGCCGGCACGGCGGCTTCCCGGGGCCGGGGTGGTCCGGCGGCGCGGCGTGGCCGCCGGTTCAGCGGGCCGGGGGCGCCTCGGCCCGGCTCTCCGTGGTGGTGTCGTCCTCCCGCTTCGCCCGCCGTTGCCGGGACGTGGTCTTGCGTGCCGTCGTGGCCGGAGCCTCCCGGTCGCCGGCCGCCCCGGCGTCCGCGGAGCCCGCCCCGGAGCCGGTCGGGGCGGGAGACGGCGGCGTCCCCTGCGAACCGGCGGCGGACGCGGGCGGCTTCTCGGGGCCGGGCTC
>JADGHC010000111.1 GCA_019689655.1 Microbispora sp. | reverse complement strand
CGCCGAGGTTTGCCCCCTTGCCGCCCGCGGTCGGGAGGTCCTCGCGGCCGACGGCGCTGAGCGGGAGCACGAACCCGGTGGCGGGTCGGGTGGGGGCGTGGGTCATCAGGCCCTCCTCGAGGGGTCGGCGTGCGCGGTGGTGCGCAGCGGCAAGTTGGGCAGTGCGACGGCCAGTGCAAGGGCCAGCGCGAACAGCGGGGCGACGAGGCCCAACACCGGCGGGACGGCCGCGCCGAACGCATCCCGCACCACGGCGGGCAGGTGGGCGAGCCGCTCCGGGTCAAGCGTGGTGGCGATGCGCGCGTCGATCCCCGTGGGAAGCGCCGCGGCGAACCGCGATGTGATCAGGGCCCCGATCGCGGCCACGCCGATGCTCGCGCCGATCTGGCGCACGAAGGCGACGGCGGACGTGGCCGCGCCCAGGTCGTGGTGCTCGGCCCCGTTCTGGGCGACCAGCACCATTACCTGCATGACCAGCCCGACCCCCAGCCCGACCAGCAGCAGCGCCGCGAGCAGCAGCGGCAGCGGCGTCGTGGGGCCGATCGTGCCCAGCAGCGCGGCGCCGAGCCCCGCCGTGGCCGTGCCCGCAACGGGGAAGGCCTTGTAGCGGCCGGTGCGTGTGATCATCCGGCCGGAGACCGTCGTGGTGATCAGCACGCCCGCCATCAGCGCGGTGACCCCGAGACCGGCCTGCGTGGCCGAGGCGCCCCGCGCCACCTGGAGGAACGCGGGCAGGTAGCTGATCGTGCCGAACAGGGCGAAGCCGATGATCAGGCTGATGGCCGTGGGAACGGCGACGGCGCGCGTGCGGAACAGGCGCAGCGGCAGCACGGGGTCCGCGGCGCGGCGGGCCGTGACGAGCCACCCGGCCGCGGCCAGCGCGGTAACGGCCGTGATCGGCGCCGTGCGGCCGCCTGGGCCGCTGCCGAGCAGGACGAGCCCGGTCACGGCGACCGCGAGCAGCACCGCGCCGAGCACGTCGAACGGTGGGCGCCGCTGCGGGACGGGCAGGCGCAGCGTGCGGGCGACGACCACCAGCGCGACCACGGCGAGCGGCGGGTAGAGCCCGAAGATCCAGCGCCACGTGAGGTGGTCCGCCGCGAGCCCGCCCAGGAGCGGCCCGCCCACCGCCGCGACGATGTAGACGGCCCCGAGCAGGCCGAGGTAGCGGCCCCGCTCGCGGGGGCTCACCACCTCGCCGAGCACCGCCTGGGCCCCGATCATGAGCCCGCCGCCGCCGACGCCCTGCACGATCCGCCACGCGATCAGCTGGGGCATCGAGGAGGCCGTCGCGCTGAGCAGGGCGCCGATCGCGAAGACCACGATCCCCGCCAGCAGCACCGGCTTGCGTCCGTACCGGTCGCCGAGCTTGCCGTGCAGCGGCATCGCGACGGTGGCGGCCGCGAGGTACGCGGTGACCACGGCGGGCATGAGGTCGAACCGGCCGAGGCTCGCGGCCACGGCGGGCAGCGCAGCGGCCGTGGTCGTCTGGTCGAGGGCGCCGAGCAGCATCACCAGCATCAAGCCCGGCAGCACGCGGCGCGCCATCTCGACCTCCTTAGTGAACGCTGCGTTCTCTACGGAGCCTACGGGTCGCCGTTAGGAAACGCAACGTTCACTCGTGGGTCACCCGCGCGTCAGGTCGCGTCTCGTGCCTCGCTACGACTCCGCCGCCGTGAGTGCGGCTCCACGTTCGAGGTCAGCCGCCCGATGGCCGACGCGCACGAGCCCGCCCGCTGCCCCTGCGGGCACGACGACACGGTCAAGCTGCTCAGCACGGCCGCCGTGGGCGGCCGGGCGGTGCGGAACCGGTGCCCGCGTGGGCCTCCGCCCGCCGTCAGGACGCGCTCGTGGCGTTCAACCGCTTGACGAAGTGCCCGCGGCAGTGGGTGCAGCAGAAGCCGTAGGTCTGCCCGTCGCGCTCCAGGATCACCGCCTCCTCCAGCGGCACGGTGGCGCCGCAGACCGGGTCGACGATCATGCCGTCCGGCGTGCCGGTGACCGGTCCGGTCTTGGCCTCCTCGATCAGGGCGAGGAAGTCCGGGGAGCGCCACACCCGCCCGCGCATGCCGTAGCCGCCCTCGGGGAGACTGATCACGTTCACCACGACATTCGGCTCGGGCCGCCCCTCCGCCTCCGCGAGTTCGGCGGTGATCCGGGAGACGAGGTGCTCGCTCATCTCCTTGCCCCACAGCCCGACGATGACGTTCACCACATAACAGGGGTCCTGCGAGGCGTCGAACGGTTTCCCGCCCGCGATCCAGATCTCCTCCTCGCGGACCACCACGTGGGAGAGCGAGTCGATCAGGTTCATGACGCCGGGGTCCGCGGCCGGTGTCGTACCGGTCGACAGCAGCCGCCGCGCCGTGAGCCGCCCGGCGAGCACCCGGCGCTCCCACTCGTCGAACTTTCCCTTGGGCACCAGCAGCTCGACAAACAACATCGTCGTTCCGTCCTCCCCGAGCGGGTCTTTCGGTGAAAAGCGTCCCGCGACGAGCACTCACCGTCGTCACCCCGGGGAGGGCTCTTCCCGCTACCGTGCCGGGCGCAGTGCGCGGGACGTGCTACGCCGTACGGAGGAGTCCGCCGCCCCTACGCCTGCTCCTCACGCAGGACGGCGGCGGGGACGGGGATGGCCGGGAACGGGTTGTCCGGCAGGAGGATCGACCGGCGCGGGGCGCCGCCGAGCTCCGCGGCGGCCAGGTGCAGCAGGGCCGTACCGATCCCCGCGGCGCCCACCATGTATCCGGTGTCGGCCGTGACCTCCTCGGGACGCAGCCGCCGGTACGCCTGGTACCAGCGGAATCCGGTCTCGTCGTCCCTGGTCGCGCGCCCGATCAGGTCGGCCGCCAGCGTACGCGCGAAGCCGAGGTACGCCTCGCGCCCGGTGGCCGCGTAGAGGCCGACGAAACACTCGATCAGCCCGGCGGTGCCGCAACACAGGCAGGCGACGTCCCACAGGCCCGGAGGGCGGGTCCCGGGCACGCCGCTCTGCATGATCCCGTGTGCGAGCCGCTCCACCCAGTCGAGGTCCCCCGGATCGCCGGCGACGCGGTGCAGCTCGTGGAACATGCGGGCCACCCCGGCGGATCCCGAGCAGAAGCCGAGGTAGTGGAGCCGGCGTCCCTGCGGGATGTGGTGCGGCACGAACGCGCACCTGTCGGTGACCACGCTGACCGTCCGGACGAAGTCGGCGCCCCTGCGGGCCGCCGCGAGGAACCGCTCGTCGCGGGTCACGCCGTACAGGCGGGCGAGCAGGAAGGCCGTGCCCGCCGTCCCGGACAGGAACCCCGGGGTGACGGCGTCGACGGGCAGGCCGGGGACGGCGTCGCCGCCGAAACGGTGCCCGGGGACCGCGAGGCCCGCGATGCGCTCCCCCGCCTCGATCGCCACCTCCTCGTACGCGGGCACGCCGAGGATGCCCGCCGCGTGCAGCAGCGTGAGCACGATCCCCCCGTCACCGCGCTGGGCCGGGCCCCGGGCCCAGCGCCCCCCGGCGCCGACCCGCCGCCGGGGGGGGGCGGGGGGGTGGGCGGCGGCGCGGGCCGCCGCGGAGATCTCCTCGTCCCCCGTCGCCCAGCCGGTCTCCGCCATCACGAAGACCAGGCCGGCGAGCCCGTGGTAGAAGGTCGGGTCACGCTGATCGGGCCAGGTGGCGGCGAGGCGGCGGGCTCCCGCGAGCGCGTCCTCCAGGTACGCCTCGTGCCCGGTGGCGGCGGCGAGTTCGAGGAAGAACAGCACGATGCCGGCCGCGCCGGCGTAGAGCGAGGAGGGGTCACCGGCCGCGGCCGACCGGCCCCCGGGATCGGGGTTGGCCCGCCATCGCCGTCCCAGGTCGTCGTCGATCGCCGCCGATCGGACCCAGCGCGCGGCCGTGACGGCGGCGGTGACAGGGGTCTCACGGGACCAGGCGCTCATCACCCCAGTCTCCCACAAAGCTGGTAGGAAAATAAGGCTACTAATGGTTCATGGGGAAGCCTACGGGGCGTAGCGCGCCTATCACATCTCCGGCGCGGAAACCTCCGGGTATCGCGTGGCGTAGCCCGACGTAGACGAAAAGCCCGAGCGGGGTCCTCGCGCCGGCGATCGCGGCCGGCGTGCCGTCCCGGACGCCACCGGCACGGGCGTCCGCGACGGCGTCGGAGCAAGGGATCGCTGCCCGGGGCATGACCCGGCGACACCGGTGCGGGCGTCCCGCGACGGCGTCGGAGCAGGGGATCACCGGTCTCGGGCATGACGAGGTGCCCGGCGCCGCGCCCGGGGCATCCGACCGCCCGCATCACGGCGGGCTCGCATCCCGGGTCGCCTTCATCGCGGGCTCGCATCCCGGGCCGGCTCAGGTCGGACCCGGTGTGAAGGAACGCTGGTCGCGCCGCAGCGGATGCCCCTCGGGCACCTCGACCAGCACGATCGGCAGCCCGTCGGGGTCCTCGATCCACATCTCCACCAGCCCCCACGGTTCCAGCCGGGGCGGCTGGGACACCCACACTCCCGCGCCGGCCAGCCGGTCGTACTCCCTCTGGACGTCACGCACCTGCAGCCAGATCGCCGGCCGCCGTACGTCACCGGTGCCGCGCGGGGAGACCTCCAGGGACCCCTGTCCCAGGAAGAACACGATGCCGGGGTCCTCGGCGGGTCCGAACTCCCGGCTGACGGCCAGGCCCAGGACGTCCCGGTAGAAGCGGCGGCACTCGGCCCGGTCGGCGGGGCGCAGGAGTATGCGGCTGCTCAGCACTTCCATGTGACCCTGGTGCCCATCTGGGGCATGCGGTTAAAGGATGGATTGCGGCAAGGGGTGGCCAAGGCCGCTCGGGCCCTTCGACCCCCGGAAAGTGACGGACGGCGGTGCCGCCGGGACCGGCGGGGGCGAGAGGCTGGTCGCCGGCGCCCTCCGCAAGGACGGCCGAGGATCGCTGAAGAAGATCGTGGAGGTCCGGATGAATGACGACACCGTGCCGGCCGGCATGCCGCGGCTGGACAAGCTCGGCCACGACGAGTGCCTGCGGCTGATCTCACCGGGCGGCGTGGGCAGAGTCGCGTTCAACAACCCGTCCGGGCCCGTCATCCTGCCGGTCAACTACACGATCGAGCAGGGCTGCGTCCTGTTCCGTACGGCTCTCGGCGGCCCGATGGACGCCGACCTGCGCACCGGGATCGAGGGGGCCGACTTCATGGTGGCCTTCGAGGTGGACCGCATCGACGAAAGCACCCGGGAGGGCTGGAGCGTGCTCGTCCGCGGCGGCGCCCACCACGTCACCGGCGATGTGCACAAGGACGCCGTGGAATCGTGGGCGGGCGGCGACCGTCCGATCTACATCCGGATCTCGCCCGTCGAGATCACCGGCCGGCGCATCACGCACGCCTGATGGACGCGTGGGTCGTGGCCCGGCCCGGGCCGATGGCGACGCGGCCGCTGGAGCGCACGGTGCTGCCGGACCCCGTGCCCGGGCCCGGTGAGCTGCTGATCCGCGTCGAGGCATGCGCGGTCTGCCGCACCGACCTGCACCTCGCCGAGGGCGATCTGCTCCCGAGGCGCCCCCGTACGGTTCCCGGGCACGAGGTGGTGGGACGGGTCGCGGGGCTCGGTCCGGACACGGCGGGGCCGCCGGCCGGCACCCGCGTGGGGGTGGCCTGGCTGCGCTCGACCTGCGGCCGGTGCCGCTACTGCCTGCGCGGCGCGGAGAACCTGTGCCCCGAGTCCACCTACACCGGGTGGGACGCCGACGGCGGGTACGCGGAACTGCTGACCGCCCCCGCGGCGTACGTCTACCCGCTGCCCGAGGACACGCCGCCCGAGACGCTCGCGCCGCTGCTGTGCGCGGGGATCATCGGATATCGCGCCCTCGTCCTCGCCGACCTGCCGCCGGGCGGGCGGCTCGGCATCTACGGGTTCGGCGCCTCGGCACATCTGACCGCGCAGATCGCGATCGCCGAGGGCGCGACCGTCCACGTGATGACGAGGTCGGCGGCGGCCAGGGAGCTCGCGCTGCGGCTGGGCGCGGCCTCCGCCGCGGGCAGCGCCGACCCGCCGCCCGAACCGCTGGACGCGGCCATCCTGTTCGCCCCGGTGGGCGACCTGGTGCCGGTCGCGCTGACCGCGCTCGACCGGGGCGGCACGCTCGCGGTGGCGGGGATCCACCTCACCGACATCCCGGTGCTGAACTACCAGCGCCACCTGTTCCAGGAGCGCACGCTGCGCAGCGTCACGGCCAACACCCGCGCCGACGGGCGGGAGTTCCTGCGGCTGGCGGCCCGCCATCATCCACGGGTCACGACCACGCCCTACTCCTTCGACGCCGCCGATCAAGCACTGGCCGACCTGGCCGCCGACCGCGTGGAGGGGGCCGCCGTCCTGCTCATGGACCGGTGACCTCGCGGCGAGGAGCGGCCGTCCCGCCCACGGACGGCCGCCCCGCTCATGGTCACGGCCGTGCCGCTCATGGGCAGGGGACGGCCGGCACCGGCTCCAGGCGGAACAGGCCGCCCTTCATGTCCGCCATCTCCTCCGCGACGTCCGCGGCCGTGCGTGCCGCCCTCCCGGCCAAAGCCCTCAGCACATCGGTGGTGGTGACCAGGCCCCGCAGGGCCTCGTCCGGCCCGAGCACGGGAACCGCGCCGCAGCCGGTGTCGGCCATCAGCGCGGCGATCTCGGGGAGCGGGGTGTCCGGGGCGACCCGGGGACACAGGCGCCCGCGCACGAGCTCGCACACCTCCGTCCGGGACTGCTCGGCGGGGCCGCCGGACCAGTGCGCGGCGACGTCCTCCCGCCCGAGGACGCCGACGACCCGCCCCCGGGCGTTCACCACCGGCAGATGGTGAACGCCGGCCCGCCACATCAGCTCCCACGCCAGCAGCGACGACTCCTCCGGCTCCACCGTAAGCAGCGCCCGGGTCATCACCTCGGACGCGGTCATGGTCTCGACGCTCATCGCTCCTTCCCGCCCTCCATCGATCCGGCCCGCCGGGGCGGTCCCGCGGAGACGGCCCGGCCCACGTCGTCGGTCTCGTACGTCATGTGGCACTCGACGTCCACCACGCCGTCCACCTGCCGGATCTCCTCGATCAGGGCGCGAAGCTGGGACCTGCGCTCCACGCGGCCGTCGAGGTGGACGATCCCGTTCTCGACCCGTACGGAGCAGTTCCCGCAGTGGCGCGCCACCACCTCCAGGACGTCGGCGCGGAGGTCCTCGGCGGGGCGGCAGAACGCCTTGACCAGGTCGGACTGCGCGACCAGCCCGGTGATGCGGCCGGTCCGCCGGTCCACCACGGGAAGCTCTTTGATCCTGTTGCGGTGCATCAGCCAGGCGGCCCGCCGCAGCGGGGTGTCCTCGGTGACCATGATCGCGGGGCTGCTCATGATGTCGGCGACGATGCGGCCGCCCGCCTTCCTGCGCTCCCCGCGGCGGGACGGCCCCTCGAACAGCAGGTCGCCCGGCCGCCGGTCCAGGTCTTTGAGCAGCAGGTCGTCGGCGCTGACCATGCCGATCACCCGCCTCTCGGCGTCGACGACGGGGACCGCCCCGACGTGGAAGCGGTTCATCGCGGCGACCACGTCCATGAACGAGGCCGTCGCCTCGACGGCGACCACGAACCTGTTCATGACGTCACGGACGGTCATCGGCATGGCGTCCTCCCTCGTCTCCCCAGCCTTCGCCGTGACCGGCGGCGGGACGACCGGCGAACGTCACCCTGCCGTGGGACCTATGTCCCAGCGGGTGCCATCCATCACATATTCGCCATTACCGTGTGGGTTGTGCAGAATGCCGCGATCCTCACCGTCGACGACGACCCCTCCGTCTCCCGGGCGGTGGCTCGTGACATCCGGCGCCGATACGGCGACCGCTACCGGGTGATCCGCGCCGAGTCCGGGCCCAGCGCGCTCGACGCGCTGCGCGAGATCAAGCTGCGCGGCGAGCAGGTCGCCGTCATCCTGGCCGACTACCGGATGCCGCAGATGAACGGCATCGAGTTCCTCGAGGCGGCCATGGACGTCTTCCCGCTGGCGCGCAGAGTGCTGCTGACCGCCTACGCGGACACCGACGCGGCCATCAACGCGATCAACATCGTCGACCTCGACCACTACCTGCTCAAGCCGTGGAACCCGCCGGAGGAGAAGCTCTACCCGGTGCTGGACGCGCTGCTCGAGTCCTGGCTCGCCACCCCCGCCGTGACGATGCCGGAGACCAAGGTCGTGGGCCACCGCTGGTCCGCGCAGTCGTTCGCGGTGCGCGACTTCCTGGCCCGCAACCTCGTGTCGTACCAATGGCTGCGGGCCGACGAGGCCGAGGGCATGCGCCTGCTGGCCGCCGCCGGGATGAGCGAGGCGGACGTACCGGTCGTGATCACCACGGACGGCAAGGCGCTGGCGCGGCCCACGGAGACCGATCTCGCCGCACACGTCGGCATGGCCACCGTCCCCGCCTCGGACCTCTACGACCTCGCGGTGATCGGCGCGGGCCCGGCGGGTCTCGGCGCGGCCGTGTACGGCGCCTCCGAGGGGCTGCGCACCCTGCTCGTCGAGCAGCGGGCCACCGGCGGCCAGGCCGGGCAGAGCAGCCGGATCGAGAACTACCTGGGCTTTCCCGACGGGATCTCCGGAGCCCAGCTCACCGACCGGGCCCGCAGGCAGGCGCTCAAGTTCAACGCCGAGCTGCTGACCGCGCGGGAGGTCGTCGGCCTGGAAAAGAGCGGGTCGGCCATGCTGGTGCGCTTCGGCGACGGCTCCGCCGTGACCGCGCACACGGTCGTGCTGGCGACCGGCGTGTCGTACCGGCTCCTGGACGCGCCGGGCCTGGCCGAGCTGACCGGCCGCGGCGTCTTCTACGGCGCGGCCGCGACCGAGGCCCCGAGCTGCGCCGGGGAAGAGGTCTACATCGTGGGCGGGGCGAACTCGGCCGGGCAGGCCGCGGTGCACTTCTCCCGATACGCCCGCAAGGTGCACATGCTCATCCGGGGTGAGGACCTCACCCGGTCGATGTCGCGTTATTTGATCGATCAGATCGAGGCCATCCCGTCGATCGAGGTCCATCCGCGCACACAGGTGGCCGGCGGCGAGGGCCGCGATCACCTGGAGCGCCTGATCCTGTGTGACGGGCGGACCGGCCGGACGACCACCGTGCCGGCGTCGTGGCTGTTCGTCTTCATCGGCGCGGAGCCGCGCACCGACTGGCTCGGCGACGTGGTCGCCCGTGACGCGGACGGCTACGTGCTGACCGGCCCCGACCTGCTCAGGGACGGCCGCCGCCCGGCCGGGTGGACGCCGTCCAGGGACCCCTACCACCTGGAGTCGAGCATGCCCGGCGTCTTCGCGGCGGGCGACGTGCGCGCCGGATCGGTCAAGCGCGTCGCCTCGGCCGTGGGCGAGGGCGCGATGGCGGTCTCGCTCGTGCACCGCTACCTGGAGGCCACATGACCCCGACGCTCTCGCCCGCCGAGCTGCGCACGCTCTTCCTGTTCGAGGCGCTGGACGACGCGCAGCTCGCCCGGCTGTCGGAGGCGGGCCGGGTGGAGCGGCGGCTCGCCGGAACCCACGTCTACCGGGAGGGCGACCCCGCGACCTGCTTCTTCGTGCTGCTGAGCGGCACGGTCGCGATGAGCAGGCGGGTGCAGGGCGACGAGGTCGAGGTGAACCGCACCAGTCAGCGCGGCGTGTACGGCGGCGCCACCCAGGCGTACATCACGGGGGACTTCGCCCAGCTCTACCTGAACACGCTGACCGCGGTCACCGACGCCGAGTTCTTCGTGCTGCCGGCCGAGGTGATCGGGGCGTGCGTACGCGAGTGGTTCCCGATGGCGATGCACCTGCTCGAAGGGTTGTTCCTCGGCATGCGCGCCACCCAGACGATCGTCGGCGAACGGGAACGGCTGCTCGCGCTCGGCTCGCTGTCGGCCGGGCTGACCCACGAGCTGAACAACCCGGCCGCCGCCGCCGTACGGGCGACGTCGGCGCTGCGTGAGCGGGTGGCGGGCATGCGGCACAAGCTCGCCATGATCGCCGACGGGCGGCTGGACGGCCGGCGGTTGCACGACCTGGTGGAGCTCCAGGAGGACGCGGTCAAGCGGGCGGCCTCCGCCCCCGACCTGACGCCGCTCGCGCGCTCCGACGCCGAGGACGAGGTCGCCGGCTGGCTGGACGACCACGACATCGTCGGGGGCTGGGACCTCGCGGCGGCGCTGGTCGCCGGCGGCATCGACGCGTCCTGGCTGGACCAGATCGCCGGAGCGGTGGGCGAGGAGAACCTGGAGTCGGCGGTGCGCTGGCTCGCCTACACGGTGGACACCGAGCTGCTGATGGGCGAGATCGACGACGCGGTCAACCGGATCTCCGGCCTGGTCGCCGCCGCCAAGCAGTACTCCCAGCTCGACCGCGCCCCATACCAGACGGTCGACGTGCACGACCTGCTCGACGCCACGCTGACCATGCTCCAGGGCAAGATCCCCGAGGGGGTGCGGCTGGTCAAGGAGTACGACCGGTCGCTGCCGCCCATCCCGGCGTACGCGGCGGAGCTGAACCAGGTGTGGACCAACCTCATCGACAACGCCCTCGGCGCGATGGGCGGCACGGGCACTCTCACCCTCCGCACCCGGCGGAAGGACGGCCACCTGATCGTCGAGGTCGGCGACACCGGCCACGGCATCCCGCCGGAGATCCGGCCCCGCATCTTCGAGCCGTTCTTCACCACCAAGCCCGTCGGCGAAGGCACCGGACTGGGCCTGGACATCTCCTATCGGATCGTCGTCAACAAGCACCACGGCGACATCCGGGTGGATTCGCGCCCCGGCGACACCCGGTTCATGGTCTACCTGCCGGTGGACCAGAGGACTCCCGGAAGCGACGACCGGCCCGACGCGTCGTAGCCCCCCCGGACGGCCGTGCTGCCGGGCCCTGCGGCCCCTTCGGCGGGGTGACCACTCCTCACCCGGCCGTACAGTGTGGGCATGGGCATGGTCGGCACCGTGGGTCTCGTCCTGCACCCGCAGCGTGACTCCAAGGAGGCGATCGACACGATCGTCGAGTGGGCGCGCAAGCGGGACTGCACGGTGCTCGGGCTGCCCGACGAGGTCGGGCGCATCGACTGCAGCGCGGTGGCGGTGGACGCCGCGACCCTGGTGCGGCGGTCCGATCTCCTGGTCAGCCTCGGCGGCGATGGCACGATGCTGCGCACGATGCGCCTGATCGCCGGGCGGCCGACCCCCGTCCTCGGCGTCAACCTGGGCCGGTTGGGCTTCCTCGCCGAAATCGACGTGGACGAGCTGGCGCCCGCGCTGTCCGCGATCGACGAGCACAGATACACGGTCGAGCCGCGCATGGCGGTCCGGGCGATCAGTCACGACGGCCGGATGGTGACCGCGTTCAACGACATCGCCGTCGTGCGCATCCCCGGCGACGGGCTCGCCGCCGTCGCCGTCTCGGTGTACGGCGAGCCGTTCGTCCGCTACGCCGCCGACGCCGTGATCGTCGCCACCTCCACCGGGTCCACCGCGTACAGCTTCTCGGCCGGCGGCCCGATCGTCTCCCCTACCGTCGAGGGCTTCCTCGTCGTCCCGGCGGCCGCCCATTCCGCGTTCAACCGTGCGCTGGTCTTGTCGGCGGACGAGGAGGTGACGCTCGACGTGCTTCCCAGCAGCGGCCGGCTCGCACTGGAGGTGGACGGCGCCATCGGCGGCCATCTGGGGCCCGGCGACCGGCTGACGGTGACCGCGCTGCGCGCCGCCGCCCGGGTGGTGCGGCTCGGCACGACCACCTTCTACGAGCGGGCCCGCCGCAAGCTCCGCGTGAACGGCAGCGCCGCGGCCGACTGACCACCCGCCCGATCAGGACGGCGCCGGCGCCCAGAGTCCGGCGGCGGTCCCGTCGTGCAGATGCCTGCGATACGTCACCACCTTGCCGTGGATGACGGCGAGGCTCGCCTCGAGCTCGGCGATCCGCGCCCTGACCATGCGCTCGTGCTCCTCCAGCAGGGCGAGGCGCTCATGCTCGTTGCCCGGCCCCGACCGTACGAGCTCGGCGAATCTGCGGAGGGTGGCGATGGACATGCCGGAGTCGCGCAGCCGGTTGCACAGCAGCAGCCACTCCACGTCCGCCGGGTCGTACACCCGCTGCCCGCCGGCCGATCGGGGAATCGGACGCAGGAAGAGCCCTTCGCGTTCGAAGAACCGCAGCGCGTGCACGCTCAGCCCGGTCGCCTCGGAGACCTGCCCGATCGACAGGCCGTCCGCGTGCCTGATCATGCGACGGATCGTACAGCTTGATCTAGAGCGCACTCTAGTTTCTACAGTCCTCCTCCATGACGACACAGCACGGCATCGGCAGCGGTTTCGGCGCCCGCAGCACCACACGTGAAGTGCTCGCGGGCATCGACCTATCCGGACGGACGGCCCTGGTGACCGGCGGGTATTCCGGGATCGGCCTGGAGACGACGCGGGCGCTGAGCGCGGCGGGGGCCCGGGTGGTCGTTCCCGCGCGCAGGCCGGCGGCGGCGCGGGAGGCGCTGCGCGGCGTCCCGGGTGCGGAGACTCACGAACTCGACCTGGCGGACCTGAACAGCGTCCGCGTGTTCGCGGAGACGTTCCTGGAAACCGGCAGGACCATCGACGTCCTCATCGCCAACGCCGGCATCATGGCCTGCCCGGAAACCCGTGTGGGCCCCGGGTGGGAGGCCCAGTTCGCGGTCAACCACCTCGGTCACTTCGCCCTCGTCAACCGTCTCCGCCCGGCCCTGGCCGCCGGAGGGGCGCGGGTGGTGTCGGTGTCGTCCGCCGGCCACTTCGCGTCCGGGATCCGCTGGAACGACATCCACTTCCGCGACGGGTACGACAGGTGGCTGGCCTACGGCCAGTCGAAGACGGCGAACATCCTGTTCGCCGTGCATCTCGACGCGCTCGGGGCCGCAGCGGGCGTACGGGCCTTCTCGCTGCATCCGGGCAAGATCATCACGCCGCTCCAGCGGCACATCCCCCGTGCCGAGCAGATCGCCCTGGGCTGGATCTCCCCCGACGGCACGCCCGCGGAGGACTTCAAGACCCCCGAGCAGGGCGCGGCCACCACGGTCTGGGCGGCGACCTCCCCCATGCTCGGCGATCACGGCGGGGTCTACTGCGAGGACTGCGACATCGCGGAGCTCGCCACCACCGGCGACATGGACGCCGGAGGGGTCAAGCCGTGGGCGATCGACCCCGAGGAGGCGTCCCGGCTCTGGGACCTGTCGCGCGAGCTCACCGGCGTCGACGCGTTCTCCTGACCGGACGGGCCGGGCGCTATGCGGCGGACGGCATGCGCCCCGCCTGCGTGAACGGCGAGGCGCGACGACGCGGACGAGCCGGCGCTCCCTATGTGAACGGCCGGGGCGGCGCACCCGCCCCGGCCGCCCGGCCTACAACAGGCTCTCGATCGCGGCCAGCTCCTCGGCGGTGAACGGTGGCGCGTT
>JADGHC010000110.1 GCA_019689655.1 Microbispora sp. | reverse complement strand
GGACGCGTGCGGCCGAAGCCCTCCGCCACGCCGGTCTCGGCCGTGCCGCCGCTGCGGGTGCCGCCCGTGAACAGGGCTGCGCCGAACGCGGATTCAGTCAGGGCGGGGCCCGTACGGCCGGAGCCCATACGAGGGATCGGATTGTCGGTCGCCTCTGATGAAGTGGAGAAAAGGTCGCGGCGGTCATCGCGGGCGAGCGGACCCTGGCCGGACCACAGCGGCGAACCGGCGATCAGCCGATCCCACCACTCACCGTCGCCGTCATTCAAATGACGAGGGTGCTTGGGATCCAACTCGAACAGAGCCATCACACCCCCTCGATGACGTTCGACCCTTAGCGGGTCGATCTCAAAAGATTCGAAAACCTGTACGCATTCTCTCACTATCCGTGAGCATCTAGCAAGCTCGTGAGCCGAAAAGCTGGGATCACAGGCGAGACGGAAAGCAGACTCGTCACTCCGCGTCACCGGCGACGGCTCGCTCGTACGCCCGGAGCGTCTCGACGAACATGCGCCGCTGCTCGCTCGTCAGCGGCTCCAGCGCGCTGCGCCAGGCGCGGGCGCCACGGGCGAGCCAGGCGTCGACCGCCTCCCGGTTGGCCTCGGCGATGCTCACGATCGTGCGGCGACGGTCCGCGTCGTCCTCGCGGCGGACCACGACGCCCTTGCGGCAGAGGTCGCTCACCATCAGGCTCACGGTGGCCGGGGCGACCTCCAGCCGGGCGGCGAGCTCGTTCACCGTGAGCGGGCCGTCGAACAGCAGGTAGGACAGCAGCGATAGGTGCCGCGGCGCCAGGTCGAGCGTACGGAGCGACTCGGGGACCGGCAGGCGCTTGGCCCGCCCCACCAGACGCGGCATCAGGAGCAGGAGGGTGCGGACCCCCTCGTCCAGGCTCAGCCCCTCATCCGTTGACATGCCTTGACCTCCAAAATAGCTTTGCTATCAAAGCAAATATTTCCGAGGTCGGGGAGCCATCGTCGCATGTCCGAGTGGAACGACAAGATCATCGAGGAGTTCCGGGCGAACGCCGGCAAGGTCGGCGGCCCGTTCGAGGGCGTATCGCTGCTCCTGCTGACGACCACCGGCGCCAAGACGGGCGCCGCCCGGACGAACCCGGTCAGCTATCTGCGTGACGGCGACAGGCTCCTGGTGTTCGCCTCATACGCGGGCGCGCCACGCCACCCGGACTGGTACCACAATCTGCTGGCCAACCCCACGGTGACCGTCGAGGTGGGCGACGGGACGGCGATCGAGACGTTCACCGCGACGGCCGTACCGCTGGAGGGTGAGGAGCGCGACCGCATGTACGCCCGGCAGGCCGAACTCGTCCCGGTCTTCGCCGAATACCAGAAGAAGACCTCCCGGGTCATCCCCGTCATCGCCCTCTATCGGCAGGACCGTTAACGCGCCCGGGCGCTCGGCGACGAACTGGTGCGAATTCACGAGGGGCTGCGGGCGGAGACGGCCGCGCCACTGGCCGCGGCCGAGAAGGGGCCGGCCACGGGCACCCCGGCGAAGCCGCCGGGCCGTGGCCTGGAGGAGGCGCTGCGCGAGCGCTGCCTGTCCTTCCGCACGGCCTTCCACGAGGTCAACGAGGACTCGCGGGGCTCCCCCTGCCGGAGCGGGCCTTCCCCGGACTGGCCCCGACCCTCGGCCGCCTGCGCGAAGAGCACGTACGGCCGGCCGAGATCAGAGAGGACCTGCGCGCGGCGGTCGCGGAGTCGGGCTCCGGCGACCCCGCCGCGCTCAGGGACCGGCTCACCCGCCTGTCGGCCGAGCTGGAGGCGCACTTCGCCCGCGAGGAGGAGCAGCTCCTCGCCGCGCTCAACGCGCTTTAGGGCGCCTCGGGCGGGCTTGCGAGCAACCTCGGCAACGCGGCGGGGAGCCGGCGGGCCGCGATCTAGGACTGTCCGGCCTCATGGTCGGCCACGATGGCGTCGATGCGGGCGGCGAGCTTGTAGTCGAGGTCGGTCAGGCCGCCGGCGTCGTGGGTGGTCAGCGCCAGGTGGAGGGTGCGCCACCGGATGTCGATGTCGGGATGGTGGTTCATGGCCTCGGCCTGCTCGGCGATGTCGTTCACGATCGCGATGGCCGTACGGAAGTCGCGGGCGACCACGGTCCGGCGGATTGTGTCCCCGTCGCGGTGCCACTCAGAAGCCTCGTGCATGAGGCTAGGACATCACGAAACGCAGCCGGTTGTGTAGATTCGCCCGAGTGGACGAGCACCTGGACAAACAGTCCACCGAGCAGGTGGAGGCACTGCGGCGCGAGCTGTGCGAGTACGGCCGGCGGGCGGCGGCCCTCGGCCTGGTCATCGGCACCTCGGGCAACCTGAGCGCCAGGGAGGGCGACCTCGTCGTCGTCACCCCCTCGGGCGTGGCGCTCGACCGGCTGAGCCCCGAGGACTGCCCCGTGATCGACCTGCGGGGCCGGGTCGTGGCGGGGACGCGCAAGCCCTCCTCGGAGACGCCGATGCATCTCGCGCTGTATGAGGCGACCGGGGCCCGGGCGGTGGTGCACACCCACTCGGTCTTCGCGACCGTGGTCGCCACGACCATGACCGAGCTGCCGCCGATCCACTACAACACCCTGCTGCTCGGCGGCGCCGTACGGGTGGCTCCGTACGCGACGTACGGCACGCCGGAGCTGGCCCGCAACGTCATCGCCGCCATCGAGGGCAGGCAGGCCGCCCTGATGGCCAATCACGGCGCGGTGACGATCGGCGGCGGCCTGGAGCAGGCGTTCGAGGCGACCCGCCTGCTGGAGTGGCTGTGCGAGGTCTACGTCCGCGCCCTCGGGGTGGGCCGGCCCACGGTGCTCACCGAGGACCAGCTCACCGCCGTCGTCGAGCGTGCCTTGCGGGGCTGACGAAAACGACTAACCGAGAACGACCTTCCTGGCCAGGCCGAGCGGGAGCCCGCCCGAGCCGGCGATCGTGTCGTGGAAGGTCCGCAGGTCGCCCGCGTACTCGGCCCTGATGCGCTCGATCTCCAGGGCGCCGGTGAGGTACGAGGGCGCCTGGGTGGGCCAGGCGCAGTAGCGGCTGACCTCCCCCGCCGCGGTCCCCGGGGACAGCGACGCCTTCGTGGTCAGGAACTCCTCCGCCTGCTCGATCGTCATGTCGTCGCAGTGCAGCGCGGTGTCCACGATGATCCGGGCGGCCCGCCAGATGCGGCAGTCGAGGTGGGCGAGCTCGGTCTGGGGCGTGTCGAAGTAGCCCTGCTCGTGCATCAGCTTCTCGACGTACAGCCCCCAGCCCTCGACGAAGTAGGGCGTACGGAAGATCTTGCGGGCGCGGTGCGGGTTGCCGGCCATCCAGGACAGGTGCCAGTGGTGGCCGGGGTAGGCCTCGTGCACGCTGATCGAGGGCATCTGCGGACGCGAGTTGGTGCGCAGCCGCTGCCGCACCTGCTCCTCGGTGAAGCCGTCCGGGGTGTACGGCACGAAGAACACGCCGTCGCGCGAGGACGACAGCGGCGGCGGGGCGAGGTAGCTGGCCACGGCGATGATGGGCCGCTGGAACTCCGGCGAGGGCTCGACCCGGCACACCTCCCCCTCGGGGAAGGTCACCAGCCCGCGTTCGCGGACGAACTCGCGCGCCCGCAGCGTCTCGGCCTCATACTCGGCGCGCATGGCCTCCAGGGTCGGCGGGTGGTCGTCCATGAGCGACTCCATCGCCTCCCGCCAGCTTCCGGAGCCGAGGCGCGCGGCGACCTCGGTCATCCGCGTGTCCAGCTCGGCCCAGGCCCGGCGGCCCTTCTCGTGCAGTTCGGCGGCGCCGTACCCGAGCATCTCCTGCTCGCGCAGCAGCGTGGAGTAGAGCTCCTCGCCCATCCGCCAGGTGCCCCGGGCCTCGAAGCCCTCCAGGAAGCGGACCAGCCCGTCGAAGGCGTCGGCGGCGGGCTCGGCGGCGCTCGCCAGCCGCGCCCGCAGGTCCGGGTCGGCGACCAGCGAGGGCAGCGTCTCGGTCAGGAAGCGGCGTCCCGTACGGGCCTGGTCGAGGCCACGCTTCACGAGCAGGTCGGCGGCGAGATCGGGGTCCAGGTTGGCCTGGCAGGCGGCGAGCACGGCGGGCACCTCGGCCAGCCGCGCGATCGCTGCGTCGACCAGCTCGGCCTCCGGCTTGAGGCGCTGCTGGAACGGCGTGAACATCGACGCGAAGACCACCCCGAGGTAGGCGGCCGGCTCGCGCCGCCACTCCGGCCAGCGGGCCAGGGCGATCTGCCCGCGCAGATGAGCGGCGACCAGATCCCGGTCGATCTCGTCCTCGGGGCCTTCCGGCGTGGCCTCCGACAGCTTGCGCAGCCACTCCTCGGCCGCCCGCTCCCGGGCGGTGAAGGCGGCCTCGCTGAAGTCGCCCAGCGTGCGGTCGTATCCGTCGGCCCCCAGCAGGGCCGCCCTGACCGGGTTCTCGGCCAGGTACCAGTCGATGAACTCGTCCACCAGCGTCATAGCGCCCGACTCTATCCGCGACACTTGTGTGGAAGCCCCCAGATAAGGAGCAATCGGTGCCCCTGCAGATCACCGGCGCCCCCGGCGACCCCGATTTGATCCGCCTGCCGTGGGACGTCCCCCTCGAGGAGTGGCCCGTCCACCATCTGGTGACGCTGCCCCGCGGCATCTCCCGGCACGTGGTGCGCTTCGCCCGGCTCGGCGGCCGGGTGTACGCGATCAAAGAGATCAGCACCAGGTACGCCAAGCGGGAGTACCAGCTTCTGTGGGACCTGGCGCGGCAGGACGCTCCCGCCGTGGAGCCGGTGGCCGTCGTCACCGGGCGGACCACGCCGGACGGCACCGAGCTGGACTCCGCCCTGATCACGCGGCATCTGCAGTTCTCGCTGCCGTACCGCGCCGTGCTGTCGGGCTCGGTGCGGCCCGACACGCTGATCCGCCTGCTCGACGCGCTCGCGGTCCTGCTCGTACGGCTCCACCTGGCCGGTTTCTACTGGGGTGACTGCTCGCTGTCGAACACGCTGTTCCGGCGGGACGCCGGGGCGTTCGCGGCCTACCTGGTGGACGCCGAGACCGGTGAGCTGCATCCGGCGATCAGCGAGGGCCAGCGCTGCCACGACATCGAGGTGGCGCACACGAACATCTACGGCGAGATGCTCGACCTGGAGGCGGGCGGGCTGCTGCACCCGACCATCGACCCGCTGGCCTTCGCCGACCAGCTCGTCGAGCGCTACCAGCGGCTGTGGGAGGAGCTGACCGAGGACGAGATCATCGAGGAGGTCGACTGGCACCGCGTGGACCAGCGGGTGCGCCGGCTCAACTCCCTCGGGTTCGACGTCGCGGAGATGATGGTGCGCCGCAAGGCCGGCACCTCCCGGCTGATCGTGCGGCCGAAGGTCGTGGACGCCGGGCACCACCAGCGCCGCCTGCTCCGCCTGACCGGGCTCGACGTGGAGGAGAACCAGGCCAGGCGGCTGCTCAACGACCTCGACTCGTTCCGGGTGTCGAACGGCCTGCGGCACGAGGACGAGGCGATCGTGGCCCACCGCTGGCTGGCCGAGGTGTTCCAGCCGGTGGTGAACGCGATCCCGGCCGACCTGCGGCGCAAGCTGGAGCCGGCCCAGCTCTTCCACGAGGTGCTCGACCACCGCTGGTTCATGTCGGAGGCCGCGGGCAAGGACGTCGGCCTGGAGGCCGCCGTGCGGTCCTACATCGACAACGTCCTGGTGCACAAGCCGGACGAGAAGGCGGTCATCGACGCCCCGGATTCCCTGTCTCCGTGAGTTCGTCCAGGTAGGCGGCGGCCTCCGGGATGCGGTCCTCCCCGAAGACGCGGATGCCGTTCCGCTCGAGCAGCGCCGTCGTCACACCCTGCCCCGGGGTGGTCCTGCCCCGGTGGCTGCCGTCGTAGATCCGCAGCGACCCGCACGACGGGCTGCCCTCCTTGAGGATCGCGACCCGTACGCCGTGGGACCGGGCGACGTCGAGGGCCTGCCGTGCCCCGGACAGGAACGCCGCGGTCACGTCGTCGCCCCGCGGGGTCAGGATCCGGGCCGTGCCCGCGAGGACGGCCGCGCCGCCGGCGCCGCCCTCGATCTCGGCCGGCGGCCGGGGTACGGGCAGCCCGCCCTCGACCTCGGGGCAGAACGGCACCAGCCGCCCCTCCGCCCGCCAGCGGGCCAGCAGGTCGTCGTCGCTGGTCTTGGCCCCGCCGTCGTACCGCACCCGGCTGCCGAGCAGGCAGGCGCTGACCAGGATCCGTTCCACGCCTCCCATTCTGCATGCGGTCCCCGCGCGGCGATCCGGGTCAGTTTCGCCCGGTCAGCTCCGTGATCGCCTCGGCGATGACCGGCCAGATCGGGCGGGGTAGGTCGTGGCCCATCCCCGGGAAGGTCAGCAGCTTCGCGCCGGGGATGGCGTCCGCGGTCGCGACGCCGCCGTCGATCGTGACCAGCGGGTCGTCCTCGCCGTGGATCACCAGAGCGGGCACCGACAGTCCGCGCAGGCCCTCCGTACGGTCGCCGGAGATCCGGATGGCCTTGAACTGCCGGGCGGTGCCCGCGGGGTCGTGGCACCGGTCGTAGGCCGCCGCGGCGACGCGGGTGACGCGCTCGACGTCCATCTCGTAGCCGGTCGAGCCGACGATCCGGGCGGTCTCGACGGCCCGGGCGATCGCCTCGTCGCGATCCCGGGCGGGGGGCGCCATCAGCGCGGCCATGGCCGCCTCGGTCGGCCTCCCCACGCGGGGCCCGGGCGTGGACATGATCGAGGTCAGCGTACGGACCCTGCCGGGGTGGCGGATGGCGAGGGCCTGGGCGATCATGCCGCCCATCGACGTGCCCACCACGTGGGCGCTGTCCCAGCCCAGCACGTCCATGAGGCCGGCCGTGTCGTCGGCCATGTCGTCCAGCGTGTACGACGGCGCGGGCGCGAGGTGGTCCGCCGGGGTGAAGTGGGTGGACAGGCCCGCGTCCCGGTTGTCGAACCGGACGACCCGGTGGCCGCTGTCCACGAGCAGCCCGATGAACTCCTCGGGCCAGCTGATCATCTGTGCGCCGAGCCCCATGATGAGGACGAGGGGACGTCCCCCGGGCTCGCCGAACACCTCATAGCAGATCTCGATGCCGTTCGCCGTCGCACGCATGTGGGCAGAGTTTCATTCGGTTTACCCCGCCGCAAGCACACTATGACCAGATCTGTACGGTTAAGTGATGTGGCGTCGCAAATGACCCGTCGACGGCGGATACTCATCCTCCTGATCTGCTGCATGAGCCTGCTGATCGTGTCGCTCGACAACACGATCGTCAACGTCGCCCTGCCGGCGCTCGGGCACGACCTGCGCGCGCCGGTCTCCGGCCTCCAGTGGACGGTGGACGCCTACACGCTGACGCTCGCGAGCCTGCTCATGCTGGCCGGGTCCACGGCCGACCGGGCGGGCCGCCGCCGCACGTTCCAGATCGGCTTGGTGATCTTCACGACCGGGTCGCTGCTGTGCAGCCTCGCCCCGAGCCTGGGCTGGCTGGTGGCCGCCCGGATCGTCCAGGCCGTCGGCGGGTCGATGCTCAACCCGGTGGCGATGTCGATCATCACGAACACGTTCACCGACCGCAGGGAGCGCGCTCAGGCGATCGGCGTGTGGGGCGGCGTCGTCGGCGTCAGCATGGCGCTCGGGCCGGTCGTCGGCGGCCTGCTCACCGACACGGTGAACTGGCGGGCCATCTTCTGGATCAACGTGCCCATCGGCCTGCTCGCGGTGTTTTTTACCTGGCGCTTCGTCCCGGAGTCGAAGGCGCCCTCGGCGCGGCGGCTCGACCCCCTCGGGCAGGTGCTGGTCATCGTCCTGCTCGGCACCCTCACGTACGGGATCATCGAGGGCCCGGCCGCGGGCCCCGCCGTGAGCGCCGCCTGCTTCGCCGTCGCGGCGGCGTCCCTGGCCGCGCTGGTCGTCTGGGAACTGCGCAGGCCCGAGCCGCTCATCGACATGCGTTTCTTCCGCAGCGCGCCGTTCTCCGGCGCGGCGGTCATGGCGGTGTCGGGATTCGCCGGCCTGGGGGCGTTCCTGTTCCTCAACACGCTCTACCTGCAAGATCACCGCGGGCTGTCCGCCATCGCCGCGGGGCTGTGCACGCTGCCCGTCGCGGTGACCACGACGATCGTGGGACCGCTGTCGGGGCGGATCGTCGGCGCCCGCGGCCCGCGCGTGCCGCTCATCGTCGCGGGCGCGTGCCTGGCGGCCGCCGGGGCGCTGCTGTCCCTGGTGACGCTCACCACGCCGCTCCCCCTGCTGCTGGGGATCTACGTCGTCTTCGGCGTCGGGTTCGGCGTGCTCAACCCCCCGATCACCAACACCGCGGTCTCCGGGATGCCGCTCGCGCAGGCGGGCGTGGCCGCCGCGGTCGCCTCGACCAGCAGGCAGGTCGGCCAGTCCCTCGGCGTGGCCATCGCGGGCTCCGTGGTCTCCGGGGCCACCGCCGGCGCGTCGTTCGTCCCGGCCGCGCACACGGCGTTCCGCATCAACGCCCTCTACGGCCTCATCGTGCTGACGGTCGCCGTCGTGACGACCGGCCGCTGGGCCAGGCGTACGGCCGAGCGCACGGCGGCCCGGCTGTCGCAGGCCCCGCACGTCACCCTGTCACGGGGGTGAACCCGGCGCCCGCGAGGACCGCGCGGCCCTGGTTCGACAAGACGAGATCGACGAACTCCCTGGTCAGGACGAGGAGCGTGGTCCCGGGGACGGTCGCGATGAGATAGTCCTCGGACGCCCCGGTCTCCCCGGGGACGGCCACGCCCTCCACCTCTCCCCCCGCCGCCACGACATCCGTACGGTAGACCAGCGCCGCGTCCGCCTCGCCGCGCCGGACCTCGGCCAGCGCCTTCGCGGCGTCCGGTTCCCGGCGGGCCGGCGTGACGGTCACGCCGGCCGCGGCGAGCGCGGTGCGGGCGGCGGCCTCGCACGGCGCAGGCGCGGCGCACAGGGCCACCCTGACGCCCGGCCGGGCCAGGTCCCGCAGCCCCGTGACGTGGGCGGGGTTGCCCTTCGGCACCACGATCTGGAGGCTGTCGCGCGCGAACACCCGCGCGCCGGGCGCCCCCGATCGGCGCATGACCGCCGCGCCGGCCGCGGCGAACACGTCGGCCCGCGCTCCCCCGGCGATCCGCCGCGCCAGCGCCGGGCTGCCGCCGAAGTCGAACCGTACGGCCACGCCGGGGTGGGCGGCCTCGAACGTCTTGCCGAGCGCGCCGAACGGCCCGGTGAGCGCGGTGTCGGCGAACACGGTGAGTGTCTGCCGTCCGCCTCCCCCGCAGCCGGTCACCGCGAACGGCACGAGCGCGAGCACGAGCGCCGACGACACGGCCCGGAGGATCTCGCGATGCACGGCCCCACAATAACGAGCGGGAGGCAATTCATTCCATTTTTATCGCTTTATCGCGGAGCTATGGTTTCGCCATCTCACCGGATTCCGCCGCGCGGATTTCCCGGATTCGGCATCAATTCATTCCCGTGGAGGTGGCCGCCATGCCCGTAACTCCTCCCCGCACCCTTCCCAGGTCTTCGGGCCGTCCCCGGCCGCGCCCCGCCACGGATCACCAGGAACATAACCGACAAAAGTAACAAAAAGGCGTTTAAGGGTCATGTCTGGCGAAAGACTAACTATCGGGACATGAACCGATCGAAGTGAGGAGAGACGCCTTGGCTGTGAACCCTTCCTCCAGAGCCCGTGAGAGCAGCCAGCCCTGGCTCCACCAGAGGGGCACCGAGATACAGGCGTTCGGGACCGTGCGGGACTTTCCGGTCGGGCTGCCGCGGGAGACGCGCGAATACTCCTGCCAGCGGCTCAACCAGATCCTGGCCGACACACAGATCCTCTACAGCCTGTACAAGAAGCACCACTGGCTGATGCGGGGGCCGACCTTCTACCAGCTCCACCTGCTTCTCGACAAGCACGCGAGCGAGCAGTTGCCGATCATCGACGCGATCGCCGAACGCATCCAGACCCTCGGCGGCGTCGCGGTCGGCGATCCCCGTCACGTGGCGGAGATGACCGTGATCCCGAGGCCGCCGGACGGCGTGGAGGAGGTGCCCGCCATGCTGTCCCGGCTCCTGGAGGCGCACGAGACGATCCTGGTCGCCGCGCACGACGCCGCCTCCCGGGCGGACGAGATGGGCGACGACGGCACCAACGACCTGCTCGTCTCCGAGGTCATCCGCACGGGCGAGCTGCAGGCGTGGTTCCTCGCCGAGCACCTGGTGGACACGCCGCTCGTCCGCGCCTGACCGCCTGCGGGCCGTGCCCGGCCCGCGTCCCGCCGCCCGGGCGTCACCCGGTGACGCTCGGGCGGCCGTTTTCGATGTGTCCCATCAGCCGCCGGGCGAACGCGTCGTGCCCCACCACCCCGATCATGAGGTCGTACCATCCGGTGGGCGCGTGCCACTCGACCCGGGCGGCGTCCTTCGGCCCGATCCGGACCGTACGCGCCGCGCCCCCGTAGGCCAGCGGCGTGACCGACACCTCGGCGGGGAAGTCGCCCCGGTTGGCCACGTCGATCACCACGGTGCGGGCGGCGGCGTCGATCGCGCTGGTGACCTCGACCGGGTCCGCCGTCCCGCCGCGGAACTCCCGGCGGAACCCGTTCGGCCCGACGAGCACCAGGTCGTACGTCGGGCAGGGGAAGTAGACCACCTCCTCCGCCGCGCCGAGCACGTCGAAGTGCATCGGCTTGGCGACCTCGCCCAGGTAGCCGTACAGGATGAAGTGGGCCGAGGCGGTGCCGGAGTTGCGCATCGCGATCTCCACGGCCCGCCCGCGCACGACGGCGTCGGCGTCCGGCTGGTACGGCAGCGCGCGGGCCGGCTTGACCCCCGGCTCCTGGACCGGCATCCGCTGCTCGGCGGGCACCTGCGGATACCAGCGTTCGCCGGCGGGCCGGGTCCGCGGCCCGCCCGCCGCCTGCTCGACGGACGGCGGCGGCATGGGCGCGGCGAAGTCGAAGGCGGAGGTGAGATCGCCCGCCACCCGGCGCCGCCAGTCCCCGATGGGCGCCCTGATCCCGAACCGGCGCTCCAGGAAGCGGACGGTCGAGGTGTGGTCGAACGTCTCCGAGCAGACGTAGCCGCCCACGCTCCACGGCGACACGACGATCATGGGAACGCGGACGCCGAGGCCCAGCGGCCGGCCGCCGACGAACTCGTCCGCCGTGCCGTCGGGCGGGACCGGCGGCGGCACGTGATCGAAGAACCCGTCGTTCTCGTCATAGGTGACGAACAGGACGGTCCGCGCCCAGACCTCGGGATGCGAGCCGAGCGCGTCGAGCAGCCGGTAGAGGAGCCGCCCGCCCTCCACGGCGGATGATCCCTCCGGGTGCTCGCAGTCGGCCAGCGAGGGCACGACGTACGACACCGCGGGCAGGCGCCCGGCGGCCACGTCGGCGGCGAACCAGTCCGCCAGCCCTCCGGCGGGGGCCCGGCGCAGGGCCCGGTCGTACAGGTCGCGGTCGGCGGGCTCCAGGGCGGCCACCCGCTCCGCCAGCTCGGCGAGCAACGGCGCCGGGTCCTCCGCCGCGCGCACCTTCTCGTAGAACGCGCGCATGCTCCCCAGGCCGATCTTGTCCATGACCGCCCGGAACGGCCGGAAGAACTCGAGGTTGTTGCACTCGTAGTTGTCCCACTCCTGGTACACCTGCCAGGTGACTCCGGCCCGCGTCAGCAGCTCGGGGACGGTGACCCAGTCGTAGCCCGGATGGTCGTCCGCTCCCTCGGACGCCACGTTGTCCAGCGCGCGCTGCCGGGTGCCCGGCTCATATCCGGTGTGCCCGGAGATGTGGTAGTTGCGGTTGGGCGTCGTCGAGCTCAGCAGCGAGCAGTGGTAGGCGTCGCAGATCGTGAACGTGTCGGCCAGCTCGTAGTGGAAGGGCAGGTCACGCCGGTCGTAGTAGGCCATCGAGCCGGGACCCTTGCTGGACACCCAGGCGTCGTTCCAGCCCATCGCCCAGGCGTTCTGGGTGCCGAGCCAGGTGTGGTCGTGCGTGTCGAGCAGCATCGGGTCCGCTCCCGCCCGCTCGGCCGCCTCCCGCACGGGGAAGGGCAGCACGCCGTCCTGCTCGAAGATCGGCCGCCAGGTGCGGGTGGACACGGCGTTGCGGTCGCCGAAGCCCCGCACCCCCCGCATCCGCCCGAAGTAGTGGTCGAACGAACGGTTCTCCAGCATGACGAAGACGACGTGGTCGACGTCGGACAGGCTCCCCGGCGGGACCGGCCGGGCCAGCGTCCGGAGCAGAGAAGGCGGCAGTGAGGATCCGGCCGGCATGGGCGCCCTTTCAGGAGGAACCAGGCGAAACGCCCACAACCTAACAAGACCTCCCCCCACACCGGCGATCGGGGCCCTCGGGGTGGATCAACGACCTGGCCGGGCGGATCGGCCTGCGGCTCGCCGGGCCGGTGAGCGCGGTCTTCCTGCGGGTGTCCCTGCGCCGCCTCGCCGCGCTCGCCCTGCGTGACTAGCCGAGCGCCATGTCGAAGAAGCGGCGCTCCAGCGCGGTCGCCCGGCGGAAGACGTCGAGCACCCGCGCCCGGCCGTCGTCGCCGAGGCCCGGGCCGAGCCGGTCGAGCTCGCCGCGCAGGAAGCCCACCCACGCCTCGAAGTCCGGCCCGCTGTGCAGCTCGACCCACTCCCGGTGGACGAAGCCCTCCGCCGTGGTGGCACCCTGCGTGGCCCAGCCGAGATAGGTCCACTCCGCCACGCACAGCACCGCCAGGATCAGCGGGTAGTCCTGGCCGCGGCGCACCTCGTCCATCAGGGCCCGGAACTCGGCCGTCACCGGCTCCGGCGCGGCCGACGCCGCATCGGCGCCGAGCGCGGCGAGCGCGCGCTGGAAGTACCCGTGCTCGGTGTCGGCGACGGTCTGCCCGAGGAAACGGCCCACAGCCACCCGGGCCTCGAAGGTGTCGGCCGCGGCGACCGCGGCGCCGAGCAGCGCCGTGAAGGCGTCCACGAACTGGAAGTCCTGCTCCAGGTAACGGCGCATGTCGGCGGTGCCGAGACGGATCCGCTCGGCGAACGGGTGCGTCACCACCGCCGTCCAGTCCGGCTCGCTCCGCGACCGCAGCCACTCGCTGAACGGCGTGTCCTGCTCCGGATTCTCGGCCATCCGCCATCCTTCCCCGCGTTCCGGCGTGAACGTTTCACGATGATCTCAAACCACCGCCGCCGGGCACCACCTGGCCACCCGCGCCGGGCGCCGGAGCGTACGGCGAAGTGCGGCGGCACACCCGTTGACCACCGATTGACAGGCCCGTAATTTGAAGCGTGATGTTCCCCCTCATGAATGTTATTCACATTCATGAACACCCCCTCGCGGGACCAGGAGTCACGCCCTCGGTCAGGGGTCCTGCACCACACGCAAGGAGCTCGGCTTTGAGAACGAAAGTCAGAACCGGAGCCGGGGTGATCGGCACCCTCGTCGGGGTCGCCGCCCTGGTCGGCGGCGTCTTCACCGGCGTG
>JADGHC010000109.1 GCA_019689655.1 Microbispora sp. | reverse complement strand
GCTTCGCGTCGGCCTTGCCGTCGCCGTTGGCATCCGGCTTGTGCTCGGCCTTGCCGTCGGTTTTGTGCCCGTCCGCCTTGGCGTCGGCCGTGTGCTCACCGGTCTTGTGATCGGCTTTGTGATCGGGCTTGGTGCCGTCCTTGCCGTCATGCGCGCCCGGCTTCGACGGCGCCGAGTCGTCCGGCAGCACGGTGATATCCGGCTCCTCGGAGTAGGAGGCACTGCTGGCCGTGGGAGCCTTGCCCGTGGGGACCTTGCCCGTGCCCTGCTGCTTCTCCTTCTTCTCCAGCAGGGCCACGCGCTTGGTGACGTCCTTGACCATGCTCGTGCACGAGTCGGCGATCTGCGACGGCCGGTAGGTCACCTGTACGGATACGCCTGCCGTACGCGTCAACTGAGTGATCTGGGCCTCGATGCCGCCCATCTGACTCGCGGCGTGCTGAATCTCCGACAGCAACTCACGGACGAGCTTCGGATCCATCCCGTCGAGCTTGGCCATGGGCGCGCCTCCACAGAGATATCGGCGCACTTCACGGTAGCCGGGGTGGCATCAGTAAAGAAGCCTGATAGCCAGACGGCATCGATCGCCCTGCTCAGAGCGGCGACATCGTCTCACTTTCCGAGACGGTTGTCCGGATCGCGGTCAGTCCTCGGTCGCGAGGTATCCGACGATGGAGCGGATCTTGTCCAGGGGGATCGCACCCTTGCGCAGCACCCGCGGCACCGCGGTGGTCAGGTCGAGGATCGTGGACGGCACGCCGTCGGTGCAGGGACCGGCGTCGAGGTAGACGTCCACCGAGTCGCCGAGCTGCTCCTGGGCCTCGTCCACGGTGGTGGCCGCCGGGTTGCCCGCCCGGTTGGCGCTGCTGACCGCCATCGGGCCGGTCTCTTTGAGAAGGTCCAAGGCGACGGGGTGCAGCGGCATGCGGACGGCGACAGTCCCCTTGGCGTCGCCGAGATCCCACATCAGCGACCGATTGGCCCTGAGAATGAGCGTGAGCGGCCCGGGCCAGAAGGCGTCCACCAGGTCCTGCCCGTACGTCCCGAGGCTCTCCACGAGGGCGTTGGCGGCCCGTACGGTGCCCACGAGGACGGGCACGGGGACGTCCCTGCCCCGGCCCTTCGCCTCGGTCAGCGCGCTGACCGCGGAAGGGGTGAAGGCGTCCGCGCCGATCCCGTAGACGGTGTCGGTGGGCAGCACCACGAGCTCGCCCCGCCGTACCGACGAGGCCGCCTCGGCCAGCCCGGTCATCCGCTCAATCTGATCGGCACAGTCAAACCGTCGGCTCACGACGCCATCCTGCCACGCGCCCCGCCCGGTTCGGCCGCCGCACTCCGGAGGCCGCCGTCACGGCCGGGTGGCGCGACCTCCCACATGGGTGAGCGGCCGGGTCGTCAGTCCTGGGCCAGCCGGGCCGTGACGAAGCGGTCCCGGCCGGTCAGGTCCTGGCGCAGCCGCACGTCGCGCCAGCCCTTCTCCTCGCCGAACAGCCAGTAGACGGCGTTGCCCTGGTCGTCGGCGTGCTCGACCACCGCGTACCCGCCCGGCCGCAGCAGCCGCCGCGCCGTGCGCTCGACGGCTCGCACCTCGTCGAGCCCGTCCTCCCCCGACCCGTACAGGGCACGCGAGGGGTCGTAGTCGCGCACCTCCGGGTCGCGCGGGATCGATCCGGGCGGGATGTACGGCGGATTGGAGATGACCAGGTCCACCTGGCCGTTCAACTCGGGCAGGCAGTCGGCCAGATCCTCCGGGTGGAGGGTGGTGCGGCCCTGGCCGTGTTCGAGGATGTTGCGCTTGGCCCAGCCGTACGCCACGGGATCGATCTCGACGGCGTGCACCTGCGCCAGCGCGACCTCCTGCGCGATCGACAGCGCGATGGCCCCGGAACCGGTGCCGAGGTCGACGACGACGGGAGAGGCGACGTCCATCTCGCGCAGCCGGTCGATCGCCCAGCCGGCCACGACCTCGGTCTCCGGCCTGGGCACGAACACCCCCGGGCCCACTTCGAGTGACAGGTAGCGGAAGTAGGCCCGGCCGGTGATGTGCTGCAGCGGTTCACGTGCCTCGCGGCGTGCGATGCCTTCCCAGAACCGCGCGTCGAAGTCGGAGTCCTTGACCGTGTGCAGCATGCTGCGCGGGACGCCGTGCACGAAGGCCGCGATCTCCTCGGCGTCCGTTCGGGGTGACGGCACTCCCGCCTCGGCGAGCCGGGCGGTGGCGAGGGCGATTTCGTCGAGCAGGAAGGTCATGGTCTCTTGCAGCACGGTTGTCGCGGCGGGGCCTGGACGCCGCCGGCCGCGGGCAGCCGGGCCCCGCCGGAACGGCCCACCGGCGTCTGCGGGCCCACGTCCATCACCGCTTCTCCCATCTCTCCCCCGATCAGGCTCGCCGCGGGCTCACGAGTGAACGGCCAGCTTCTCCGCGAGCTCGGCGTCGAGCAATGCCTGTATCACCGCATCGAGATCGCCGTCCAGCACTTGGTCCAGGTTGTATGCCTTGTAGCCCACGCGATGATCGGAGATGCGGTTCTCGGGGAAGTTGTAGGTGCGGATCCGCTCGGAACGGTCGACCGTACGCACCTGCGACTTGCGCTCGGCCATCGCCGCCGCTTCGGCCTCCTCCTGCGCCATCGCGAGCAGCCGTGCCCGCAGGATGCGCATCGCCGACTCCTTGTTCTGGAGCTGGCTCTTTTCGTTCTGGCAGGAGACGACGACGCCGGTCGGCAGATGCGTGATCCGTACGGCCGAGTCGGTCGTGTTGACGCTCTGGCCGCCGGGACCGCTGGAGCGGAACACGTCGATGCGCAGGTCGTTGGGGTCGATCTGGACGTCGACCTCCTCGGCCTCGGGGTAGACGAGCACTCCGGCGGCCGAGGTGTGGATGCGGCCCTGCGACTCGGTCACCGGCACCCGCTGGACGCGGTGCACGCCTCCCTCGAACTTGAACCGCGACCAGACGCCCTCCTTGCCCTTGATGGCGATGGTGACGTCCTTGTATCCGCCGAGGTCGGAGTGCTGCGCGTCGATGATTTCGGTCTTGTACCCGACCCGCTCGGCGTACCTGAGGTACATCCGCAGGAGGTCACCGGCGAACAGGGCCGACTCCTCGCCGCCCTCGCCCGCCTTGATCTCCATGATGACGTCCTTGTCGTCGTTGGGGTCGCGGGGGATCAGGAGGCGGGTGAGCTTCTCCTCCAGCACCGGGATACGGCCCTCCAGCTCGGCCGCTTCCTCGGCGAACGCCGGGTCCTCCGCCGCGAGCTCCCGTGCGGCCGCGAGGTCCTGCCGTACGCCTTCGAGCTCCCGGTACGTCGCGACGATCGGCGTGAGCTCCGCGTAACGCTTGCCGTACGCCCGCGCCTTGGCCTGGTCGGCGTGCACGGCGGGGTCGGCGAGCCGCAGTTCCAGATCCGCGTACTCACTCATGATCTCGTCGAGGTTCACCGCACGCTCCTTTGCTCAAGCTCCTCGGTCAGGCCCCAATCACCAAGAACGCCGACCCGGAGACACCCCGAAAAACGGGGCACCCCCGAGCCGGCGTCCTGGAGGAGCTACTTGCCCTGGGCCTTCTTGCCGAAGCGCGCCTCGAAGCGCGCCACCCGGCCACCGGTGTCGAGGATCTTCTGCTTGCCCGTGTAGAAGGGGTGGCAGGCGGAGCAGACGTCGGCGTGGATGACGCCATTCTTGGCGGTGCTACGCGTGGTGAAAGAGTTGCCGCAGGTGCAGGTCACCTGGGTGACCACGTACTCCGGGTGGATGTCGGGCTTCATGTCTCAGTCCTAACGCTAGGGGCGGTCGCCGGGTCGCTCCGTGTCTCACGGGCTGCGCGCATCGCCACACCCGTGATGTGCGGCGCGGGAACCGGTACCGCTGCGGTTCGGCTACCAGTGTGCCAGATCCTCGAACCATCCCAGGCCATGAGCTATTCCCGCGCCCGGCAGTCCGGGCATGCCTTCCGGCCAGGACGGCGCGTTCTCCCGGGAGGGCTCCTCCGCCCGCTGCGCCGCCCGCCGGGCCCGGGTGGCCGCCCGCCGATCCGGCACATCGTCACGCCCGGCGGTACGGCATCGTCACACCCGCCGGTACGGCATCCGGGCCGCCGGGCCCGCCGTATGACGCGCGCCTCGGGCGAGCGGGCAGGCCGGACGCATCGGTGACCGCCGGACGCTCCACATGTGCGGGGCCTTGGCGAGGTCCCGGGCGGGGCCGCAGACGCCGACGCCCCCGGCGGCCGGGCCGTCCGGGGCGTCGCTCGCGAAGGCGTCAGTCGCGGTCGTTGCTGACCGTGGTCGTCTTCACCTGGAGCAGGAACTCGGCGTTGGACTTGGTCTCCCGCATCTTCTCCAGAAGGAGCTCCAGCGCCTGCTGCATGTCGAGGGCGTGCAGGACCCGGCGGAGCTTCCAGATGATGGACAGCTCCTCCTTGCCCAGCAGGATCTCCTCCTTGCGGGTGCCGGACGCGTCCACGTCCACCGCGGGGAAGATGCGCTTGTCCGCCAGCGACCGGTTGAGCTTGAGCTCCATGTTGCCGGTGCCCTTGAACTCCTCGAAGATGACCTCGTCCATCTTCGAACCGGTCTCGACGAGCGCCGTGGCGAGGATCGTCAGCGAGCCGCCGTTCTCGATGTTGCGGGCGGCGCCGAAGAACCGCTTCGGCGGGTAGAGCGCGGTCGAGTCGACACCACCGGACAGGATTCGGCCGCTCGCGGGCGCCGCGAGGTTGTACGCGCGGCCGAGGCGGGTGATCGAGTCGAGCAGGACGACGACGTCGTGCCCCAGCTCCACCAGCCGCTTGGCCCGCTCGATGGCGAGCTCGGCGACCGTGGTGTGGTCCTCGGCCGGGCGGTCGAAGGTCGAGTGGATGACCTCGCCCTTGACCGACCGCTGCATGTCGGTGACCTCTTCCGGACGCTCGTCCACGAGGACGACCATCAGGTGGCACTCGGGGTTGTTGCGGGTGATCGCGTTGGCGATCGCCTGGAGCACCATCGTCTTGCCGGCCTTGGGCGGCGAGACGATCAGACCGCGCTGGCCCTTGCCGATCGGCGAGACCAGGTCGATGATCCGCGTGGTCAGGACGTTCGGCTCGGTCTCGAGGCGCAGGCGCTCCTGCGGGTAGAGCGGCGTGAGCTTGTTGAAGTCGGGCCGCTGCCGGGCCTGCTCCGGGTCCATGCCGTTGACGGTGTCGAGGCGGACGAGAGCGTTGAACTTCTCGCGCCGCTCGCCTTCCCTCGGCTGCCGGACGGCGCCGGTGATGACGTCGCCCTTGCGCAGGCCGTGGCGGCGGATCTGCGCGAGCGAGACGTAGACGTCGTTGGCGCCCGGCAGGTAGCCGCTGGTCCGCACGAACGCGTAGTTGTCAAGGATGTCCAGGATGCCGGCGATCGGGATCAGGACGTCGTCCTCGCTGATGACCGGCTCGTTGCCCTCGAAGCGGTCGCGCCCGCGGCGGCCGCGCTCGCGGAAGCGGCCACGGCGCCCCCGGCCCTCCTCGCTCTGCTGCTGCTCGGTCTTGCCCTCGGTGCGGCTTTCGGTACGGCTTTCGGTGCGGTTGTCGCCGCGGGTCTGCTGGTCGCGACGGCCCTGCTGGCCGCCGTCCCCGGCGTCGGCCGCACGCTGCTCGCTGCGCTGGTCGCCGCGGCCCTCGCGGTCCCGGCCCCGCTCACCGCGCGTACGGCGCTCGCGGCGCTCACCGCGTTCCGGCCGCTCGGCGCGGCCTTCGGACTGCGCGGCCTCGCCCTGCGCCTCGGCGGCGACGCCGCTCTGCGCGGCCTCCGCGGCCACGGCCGGCGCGGCCTCGACCGCGGGACGCTCCTCACGGGCCGCGGCGGCGGGCGTTTCGGCGGCGGACGCCGCAGCGGTCGCCGCGGCGGGCGCGGCTTCGGAGGCGGCCGCGGCAGCGGCTCGGGAACGTTCCCGGCGGCCACGGGCGGGCCGCTCGGCGGCGGCCGGCGTTTCCGCGGCCGGCTTCGGATCTGCGGTGGCCTCTCCCGATCCGCCCTGCTTCTCCTGGATGGCCGCGATGAGCTGGCTCTTGCGCATCCGTCCGGTCCCCGTGATGCCGAGGCTGGTCGCCAGGGCCTGAAGCTCGGGGAGCACCATGCCAGCCAGGCCGGTGCCGGAGCGACGTCGCGGACGGGCCGGGGCGGAAGTGGGGGTGTCGCCGGCGGCCTGGCCGTCGGAGAGGAGTTCGGTGGTGTCGCTCAACTAAGGGTCCTTCCCAGGGGTCGGGCGCCAGAATCGTGCGTCCAGGCGTCCCGGTGATGCGACCCGGCGGGACAGACCGGGTCGGGCTTCGCGAATCTCATGTGTCGACGACCCTCGGGATTCGCGAGCGGTAGGTGCCCGGGGGTGATCCCCCGGATTGCCGCCACCGACCAGATGTCTTGGTGGTTCGAACGCGCATGTCTCCGAGAACGCCACCTCCGGCCATGCCACCCGAAGGTGCGCCGACTAGAGGAAACGGTTCCGGGGAAATCGCCCTGCCCGCGTCGAAGGACGCGAGGCGGAGTGCAGCGATGTGCGAATGACAAGCACGCACCCAACACGGGGGCACCTGGTGCGGCTATCAGCCTAACATCACCAGCGCGCACAGCTATTCCCTGAAGGTCGAAGAAGCATCAGCGTGTCTCGGGAAACCGAACGTACGCACCAAGCGGGTCGACGCTCATTGGCTGGATGTGCCAGTCATTACCCACTTCTGGCGCGATCAAATCCTTGGTATCCCGTGTCGTCAGCGCGAGAACCGTCGGCCCTGCCCCCGAAACGACGGCCGGCACCCCGGCCTCCCGGAGCCGTCGCACCAGGTCGGCGGTGCGCGGCATCGCGGGCGCGCGGTACCTCTGGTGCAGGCGGTCCTCGGTGGCGGCGAGCAGGAGATCCGGTTCCGGTCTCTGCGTGAGCGCCGCGACGAGCAGAGCCGCCCGCCCCGCGTTGGCCGCCGCGTCCGAATGCGGTACGTCCTTCGGCAGCAGCCCCCGGGCCTCTTCCGTGGACAACCGGAAATCCGGGATCAACGCCACCGGACGCAGGTCCTCGTGCGGACTCAGTTTCACCATACTCGCCGCCCCCGACTGGTCCGTCCAGGCGATGGTGAGCCCGCCCGCCAGGCACGGCGCCACGTTGTCGGGATGCCCCTCCAGCTCGGTGGCCAGCGCGAACACCTCGGCGTCCGGAAAGTCTCCCGCGCCCCGCCCGCGTACGAGGGCACGGGCGGCGAGGATGCCCGCGCAGATCGCCGCCGACGACGAGCCGAGCCCCCGGGCGTGCGGAATCCGGTTGCGGCAGCGCAAAACGATGCCGTCCGGCTGCGCGAACCCCATGCGGTCGAAGGCCGCGCGCATGGTTCTGACGACGAGGTGGCCCTCGCCTTCGGGCAGCTCACCGGCGCCCTGGCCCTCCACGGTGATCCGTACACCGGGCGAGCCGGAGATCTCGGCCTCCACCTCGTCGTACAGGTCGAGCGCGAGGCCGAGGCTGTCGAAACCGGGGCCGAGGTTGGCGCTCGTCGCCGGCACGCGGACGACGACAGCGTGACTTTCCGTCAATTCGTCACCTGAACCCTTTGATGGGTGGGAATGAGAGAGCCGGTCAGGCGAGTTCCAGCGCGGCCGCGGCGGCGTAGGCGTCGGCCGGGATCGTGACGGGCGCCGGGGCGCCGGAGATGGCCCAGTCGGGGTCCTTCAGACCGTTGCCGGTCACCGTGCACACGATCCGCTGTCCCGGCGTGACCAGGCCCTGCTCGTGGGCCTGGAGCAGGCCGGCGACGCTCGCGGCGGAGGCGAGCTCGACGAACACGCCCTCCTCCTGCGCGAGCAGCTTGTACGCGGCGGCGATCTGACGGTCGGTCACCGACTGGATGGCGCCCCCGGACTCGTCGCGCGCGGCCTCGGCGAGCCGCCACGAGGCGGGGTTGCCGATCCTGATCGCCGTGGCGATCGTCTGCGGGTGGGTCACCGGACTGCCCTTGACCAGCGGCGCGGCCCCGCTCGCCTGGAATCCCAGCATCCGCGGCCGCTTGGTGGCGACGCCGTCGTCGGCGTACTCCTTGTAGCCCATCCAGTAGGCCGAGATGTTGCCGGCGTTGCCGACCGGGATGCAGTGGACGTCGGGCGCGTCGCCGAGCGCGTCGACGATCTCGAAGGCCGCCGTCTTCTGGCCCTGCAGGCGATGCGGGTTGACGGAGTTGACCAGCGCGATCGGGTACGTCTCCGCGAGCTTCCTGGTCATCTCCAGGCAGTCGTCGAAGGAGCCCTCGACCTGGAGCAGCCTGGCGCCGTGCACCAGCGCCTGGGCGAGCTTGCCCATCGCGATCTTCCCGCGCGGCACGAGGACGGCGCAGGTCAGCCCGGCCCGTACGGCATAGGCCGCGGCCGAGGCGCTGGTGTTGCCGGTGGACGCGCAGATGACCGCCTTGGCGCCCTCCTCGACGGCCTTGCTGATCGCCACGGTCATGCCGCGGTCCTTGAAGCTGCCGGTCGGGTTGAGGCCCTCGACCTTGAGATAGACGTCACAGCCGGTGATCTGGGACACCCGCCTGGCGGGAACGAGCGGCGTGCCGCCTTCGAGCAGGGTCACCACGGGCGTCGTGGCGGAGACCGGCAGACGGTCGCGGTACTCCTCGATCAGGCCACGCCAAGCCCTGAACATTGGTCGCTCCTCCCACGCGCGCTCACGCGTGTCACCAGGGGTATCGGTCACCGAGTCTACGGCCAACCGTTCGACGTGCGGACTGCAGCTGTCCACCAAATGGACATACTGGGCGCCACCTTAGGGAACCGCCGGCCCCTTTCGCTAGGGTGGAACAACCTTTTGACCATCGCTGTGAAGGACGAGGATTGGCCCACCTGACGGGCATGGAGCCCCGGCCGAGGATTCGCCACAACGACTACTCTCCGCTCACGCCGCCGCCCATCGGCGGCTGGACGCCCACGCTCAGCGCGAGTGTCGTCATCCCCGCGCACGGCGGGCAGCACCGCCTCGACCTGACGCTCGCCGCGCTGGCCGCGCAGACCTACCCCGCGCACCTCACCGAGGTGATCGTGGTGGACGACCGCAGCGACCCCCCGCTGCGCCTGCCGGATCTGCGCCCGGACAACACGCGCATCATCGCGGCGCCGGCCGGCGGATGGGGCGCCGGGCACGCGATGAACGCCGGCATCGCCGCCGCCGAGGGCGAGATCGTGCAGCGCCTCGACGCCGACATGGTGATCTCGCGCGAGCACCTGGAGGCGCTGTTCCGCTGGCAGCACCTCACCGACTATGTCGTCACGATTGGCGGCAAGAAGTTCGCCGAAGAGCGCCCGCTGACCCCCGAGCAGGTGTACGACGCCGTACGGCGCGGCTCCCCGGAGGATCTGTTCGACCCGTCGGCGCTGGTGTCGAGCTCGACCGAGGAGACCATTCGCCGCCTCAACGGCCTGCGGGCCAGCAAGAACCCCTACCAGGTGTGCACCGGTCCTACGGTCTCCCTGCGGCGGGCCCTGCTCGAGGAGGTCCGCGGCTTCGATCCCGACGTGGTGCGCGGCCAGGACACCGAGTTCGCCTACCGGCTCGCCCAGGCGGGGGCGGTGTTCGTGCCCGACATGGAGGCCCGCGCCGTGCACCTCGGGCTGCCCGCGCAGCGGGGCGAGCACGGCAAGTCGATCGTCCGGCTCGTCGAGGCCCACCTGGCGCACCGGGTTCCGCTCCGCCGCGATCTGCGCAAGGAGCCCGGCCGGCGCTGGCTCGTGCCGTACGTGGAGGTGGTCTTCGACGTGACGGGGGCGGACGAGCGGCGGATCACCGCGGCGGTCGACGCGGTGCTGCGCGGCACACTCACCGACGTCGTGGTGACGCTGGCCGGTCCGTGGCCGCATCTCGACGGGGAGCGCAGATGGGCGCCGGGGACCGAGGCGTTCGACTTCGCCCTGGTCAGGGCCGTGTTCGGGCACGACGCGCGGGTGCGGTTCGCGGAGCGGGCCGCGCCGACCGCCGCGCCGATCCCCTTCCGCTACACCGCGCCCGTCGACGCCCCTCCCGCTCCGGCGCTGCTGGAGCGCGCGGTCAAGGCGATGCTGGAGGAGCGGATCGGCCTGCTGATCCTTGAGCTGACCGGCGGGGGCACGGCCACCCTGGAGCGGACCGAGGCCGTCGCGCGGGCACGCCGGCTCGCCGCGCCCGGCGAGGACCTGGCCGACGTGATCGCCCAGACCCACGGCGTACGGCGCGCCGCGGCGAGCGAGTTCGAAGCACCCCCCGCGACGACGGCGAAACCGGCCGCGCCCGCCGCATCGCGGACCGCTACCGCATCGGCGGCACCCGCCGCGTCGGCGGCCGCCGCGAAGCCCGCCGCGGCACACGCCCCTCAGCCGGAGCCGGCGCGGCCGCGCCTCCGCGGCCTGTTCCGCCGCTCCTGACCCACCCCGGCATACGAGGGTGTTCCCGGCCACTCCCGCGACGCCCCGGACAGGCGGCCGAAACGGGACGACATGGCCGGCACGAGGGCCTGTTCCGCCGCTCCCGACCGGCCCCGGCGTACGCGGGGCAGGAGGACGAGGCGGAACCACATGCCGGGTGCGACGGCGTGGTGCTCCGCTCCCGGCCACTCCCGCGACGCCCCGGACAGGCGGGCGAAGACGCGGCGGCGAGGCGGGGGCGCGGAAGATCCCCAGGGGCCGGACCGATCAGGGGTTTTTGGACGTGAAACGGGTGATGCCCCGGGCGATGCGGCGCAGGCCCTGGGCACGGCGCAGCGCCGAGACCTCGCCGCGCAGCGTCGAGACCTGCCGCCGCAGGGTGCCGATCTCCCGGCGGAACTCCACGGCCGACTTGCGCCACTTCGCCGCCTCGTCACGCCATTTGGTCACCTGTCCGCGCAGCCGCTCGACCTCCTTGGTCAGCCGCTCGACCTCGGCCTGCGCCTCCACCCGCTTGCGATAAGCGGTGCGGGGGTTCAGGTATGTCCCGGCCTGCGCGGCGGCCCGGAAGCCGTAGGTCTCGCCGTCGACCCAGAACGTGCCGAACATCTCGTCCACGAGGTCGTCGGTGTCCTCGTCCCCGGCGGCGACGAGGGCGGCGCGGGAGAACGCCTCGGTGCGTTCGAAGCGGGCGGCGGTGACGCCGTCGGCGCCCTCGGCCAGCAGCACGCTCACCAGCCCGAGCCCCCGCTCGCGCGCCATCGCGAGCAGTTCGCCGATGCTGTCCTCCCCCGGCACCCAGCCGGGCGGCAGCCGCAGGCGGTACGGAGACACCGTGTCGGGCACCTCCGTGGCGAGCCGTACGCGGCCCTCGTGGGTGTAGTGGGCGCGCAGCAGCACGAGGTCGAGGCAGGGGTCCTTGAGCGGCGCGCGCTGCTCGGGCACGAGCCGGTCCCACGGCCCGGTCAGCACGACGGCGAGGTCGGTCACGGTGCCGGCCAGCGCGCCGTCCACGGTCGCCCTGACGTCGTCGTACGACCCCGCGGTGGCGTCCACGAGGACCTCCACCTGCGGGACCTTCCACTGCCGGGAGGGATGGGTGCGCAGCCATCGGTAGCTGGGGACGCGGTCGGTGACCAGGGCGTGGCTGACCCGGTTGATCGGCGCGCTGTCGCGCATGCGCATGGACGGGCCGAGGTGGTAGGCCCTGGCCTGCGGGTCGGGGATGAAGACCGCCCCCGCCTGCGCGAGCCGGTAGCCCATCTCGGTGTCCTGGCCGAGGATCATGTCCGGGTCCATCGGCCCGGCCCGTTCGAACAGCCGGGCGGAGACCGACGACGCGCCGCCGATGTGGATGCTGAACGGCCGCGGCGTGCGGGTCAGCCCGTGCGTCCGCTCCACCAGGCTCTCGATCCAGGTGTGGGGCTCCGCCGGCTCGAAGAGCTTCGCCAGGTCGTCGGTGCCCGCGACGTCCGCGGGGTCGGGCAGCGGGGCGGTGGTGAACCGCAGGTAGGTGGTGACCGACAGGTAGGGCGCGAGGTGATGCCAGCGCATGTGCGCCTCCACCTCCTGCCGCTCGGGGACTACGTCGGAGTCCATCCAGTGGATGACGTCGCCCATCGCGGCGGCGAGCCCGGTGTTGCGGGCCCTGGCGCGGCCCGGTGTGGGGCAGACCAGCAGCCGCGTGTCGCGGGGCCGGATCTCCGGGAGGCGCAGCGGCGGATCGCTGCCGTTGTCGACCACGATCACTTCGAGCAGATCATCCGGGTAGGTCTGCCTGGCCAGGCCGGCGAGCGTGAGGTCGAGCTTGGCCTGGTTGGCGTACGCGGGGACGACCACGCTGACCCGCAGATGGGGCGTCCACGAGGATCCGAGCTCCGGGGGCCGGAGGACGGTGTAGTCGTTACCCCTGATGCGTGGCGTCATGGTGCTTCCAGAATCACACTCGGGCGAAAGCCGCGCCATTGGTTGGCGGCGACGCGCAGGAAGTGAGCGAGGGGAAGGTTCCAGGTGTGGTCGGCGCCGACGGAGCGCCGCAGGACGTAGCCCAGGCCGTGGGTGCGGTAGACGCGGCCGCCCGCCGCCTCGACCGCGCGCAGCAGGTGCGCGTCCTCCCCCCGGTTCTGCGGCCCGAAGCCGCCGACCTCCTCCAGCAGCTCGCGGCCCAGCAGGATCGTGCCGCCCGCGACGTGGTCGGCCCACATCTCGCTGCCGTAGTCCATGCGGCGGATCGTCGTGTGCAGGGGCTGAAGGTAGAAGAACTCCTGCGCGGTCCCGACCAGCTCCGCCCCGGAGTAGGCCATCGCCAGCAGCAGATCGGCGAGGTGCTCGGGGCCGTACCAGTCGTCGTCGTCCCACTTGGTGACGATGCCGGTGGACGCCCGGGCCGCCGCCTGGTTGAGCACGGTCCCGAGCGGCGCGTCCGGCTCGGCCTCGATCACGGTGATCGGATGGGGGAACTCCTCGACGGCCTGCTTCACCAGCGCGGCCGGGAACCCGTGCAGCGCGACGATCGCCTCGAAGGCGACGCCGCGCTGGCGGGCGAGCTGCCGCAGCGCGTCGCCGACGTAGTGGGGCCGCCGCGTCGCCATGATGACGCTGACCGGGGCGAGGCCGGTGCCGACGCCCCTGGCGCGCAGCGCGTGCCTGCGCAGGCGCACGCTGTGCTCTTCCCTGCGCAGGTTGGCGACCGACCCGGGGCTGCCGTCGTCGGCCTCGGGGGTCCAGTCCGCGGCCAGGCCGGCGAGCACGGGATCGGCCTCGCGTACCCACCGCGGCGGATCGTCGCAGGTCAAGGGCACCCCGGCGGCGGCCAGGGCGACGACTGGGTCCAGCGCCGCCGGGGCGGGCTCCGCCGGCCACTCCACCCGAAGCCCGCGCAGCGGCCGGAGGGGGGCGACGTCGGCGGCCCGCGGGGAGACGGCCAGCGGCCGTCCTGCGATCGTCCACCCGCCGTCGCTCCAGGACAGCGTGGCGGGCTCCTCGGTGGGGCGGCGCGTGAAGCCGTGCGGCGAGCACATGTCGGTCGTCACCGTCACGGCGTCCTTCCCGCGTGTCTGCTTACAGC
>JADGHC010000108.1 GCA_019689655.1 Microbispora sp. | reverse complement strand
GAAGCACCGTGAATAGTTGTGAGAACCGCGCCGACATGTCCGCGGTGCTTCGGGCCGCTGCACGAACCGAACGTCTGGTCGAGTTCCTGGCGCTGCGACGCCCACGGTGACGTGCTGCCCCTCCAGCCGCCCCGGCGCCCCTCGCTGGCCGCCCTGGAAGCACTGTGCGACGCGGCCAGGGTGCCCGTCTGGCTCCCGTGGCCGCTGCCCTCCGGCTGGCTGGTGACCGGCTTCGCCGAGGTGGGTGACGAGCGCACCGGCGTCCGGGCGAGCGTCGTCGCGCTGTCCGGCCCCTCGCTCACCCACGGCCCCGCCGACATGTTGCTCATCGCCGAGGAACCGGGCATCGGCCTCGGCGCGGCGTACGCCGGGCTCCCCGGCCCGGACCCCGGAGCGGGATTCGACGCCGGGCCCCCGCACGCGAAGATCGACGCGCGCGGCCACCCGACGGCGCTGTGGTGCGCGGGAGGGGCGGTGCCGGAGGACCGGGCCGTCTACGTGGGCGAGGCTCTCGGCAACTGGCTGTGGACGGTCGCCTGGCCGGTGGAGGCCGGCTGTTTCATCGCGCTGGCCAACCTGTCGCTGCGTGACCTGCGGGACCAGGACCAGGCGTTCGACCTGCCCTTCGGCGCCTTCTCGCCGCGTCTTGACGGGGATGTGTGAACGGCGGGCTGGATCCGCGAGGGATAGTAAGGTTCTGAGCCGTGACAGCGCGTATCGAACGAGTGGTGACCTCGGGCCTGGTGGACATCGAAGGCGACGAGCACAAGGTCGAGAACAACACCTGGATCGTGGGCGACGACGACGAGGTGATCGTCATCGACCCGGCGCGGGACGCCGACAAGATCATGGAGAAGGTCGGCGACCGGGAGGTCCTCGCCGTCATCTGCACCCACGGCCTGCCCGACCACGTGGGCGCCGCGATCGAGGTGGCGGCCAGGGACGAGGCCGTGATCGCCGTGCACACCAAGGACAAGCGCCTGTGGCGGCAGACCTGGGAGGAGACCTGGCCCGACATCGACATGGAGGACGAGGGAGTGTTCTCCGTGGCCGACGTCGAGCTGGAGGTGCTCGCCACGCCGGGTGTCACGCCCGGCGGCGTCTCGCTCTACTGCGAGGACCTCGGCGTGGTCTTCACCGGCAAGACCCTGCTCATGGACGGCCCCGGCAAGCTCGGCGGGGAGTACCCCGCGCTCGCCGACCAGCTCACCTCCATCGGCGAGCGGCTGTTCACGCTGCCGCACGAGACGCGGGTGCTGCCCGCGCACGGCGAGGAGTGCACCATCGGCGACCTGGAGCCCGAGTTCGACCGCTGGCTGTCGGGGGCGCTGACCGGCACCCAGGAGGCCGAGCCGGCGCCGCCGCTCATCGACGGCACCGCCGCGTCCGGCATCAAGCTGAACCTCGACGAGTAGGGCCGTGGAGCAGCTCGGCCTCGACGGCATGCCGAGGCGGCTCTATACCTGCACCCCATCGCGCCTGAACACCTGGCTCGACTGCCGGCGTCGCTACCGCTTCACCTATCTCGACCGGCCCGCTCCGCAGAAGGGGCCCCCGTGGGCGCACAACAGCGTGGGGGCCTCCGTCCACAACGCGCTCGCCGCGTGGTGGCGGGAGCCGTACGACCGGCGTACGCCGGTCATGGCGGCCGTGCTGCTCACCAACGGCTGGATTCGCGAGGGATTCCGGGACGAGGAGCAGTCGGCCGCATGGCGCGACCGCGCCCGTGAGATGGTCTCCTCCTATGTCGCCACGCTCGACCCGGGCGACGAGCCCGTGGGCGTCGAGCGGACCGTCGCCACCCGCACGTCCGTGATCGCGATCTCCGGCCGGGTGGACCGGCTCGACCGGCGCGGAGACGAGCTGGTCGTGGTCGACTACAAGACCGGCCGCCGCCCGCCGACCTCCGACGACGCCCGTACGTCGATCGCGCTCGCCGTCTACGCGATCGCCTCGTCCCGCATGATGCGCCGGGCGTGCCGCCGGGTGGAGCTGCACCACCTGCCCACGGGAACCATCGCGGAGTGGGAGCACACCGAGGAGTCGCTCGCCCGCCACCTGAGCCGGGCCGAGGACATCGCGATGGAGGCGGCCGACGCCGACGACGCCTACCGCGAATGGGCCAAGAGCACGGGAGCGGGCCGCGCCAAGCGCGCCGTGCCCGCGCCGCGGCGGGAGGACGGCGCCGGGGCGCCCGCGGTGCCGCCCGAGATCGACCGGCTGTTCCCGCCCGAACCGGGCCCCGCCTGCTCCTGGTGCGACTTCCGCCGGCACTGCCCGGAGGGGCGGGCCGCCTCGCCCGACCGGCTGCCCTGGGACGGCCTGGCCGAGACGCCGGTCAGCCCGGTGTACGGGCAGGACGGCGGCGAGGATCGACCAGCGCCCTGAGGCCCTGGCTGACGTCGTATCCGGCGGCGCCCAGACGCTCGCGCGAGGCCCGCAGCATGGCCCTGGTGCTCTCGTCCAGCATCCGCTGGTGCACGAAGTCGGGGATCGTGTTCATGGTCAGCCGGAACGCCCGCAACGCCGCGGTGACCGTGAACTGCGGCACCTCGGGCAGCAGGCCGTACATGCGGCGGGCCCAGCCGGGCAGCGTGTAGTAGCACAGCGCGCCGAACGGGAAGTAGACCGGCTTGGCCGGGGACAGCACGCGCAGGTTCTCCGGCAGGCGCGGCCACAGCAGGAACCGCACGGCGGCGGCCGACTCGGGGATGACCCGCAGGACCGGCCGCATCCGGTCGAAGTAGTCGTTCATCTCCCGCACCGAGCCCGGCACGTCGTCCGGATGGAGCCCGACATACCTGGCGCTGCGCCGCTGCTCGGCGAGGTACCGGTCGGCCTGCCGGTCGCTGATCGGGGCGCCCGCGCGGCGGACCACCTCCAGGTAGGACATGACCTCCGCGCAGTGGACCCACAGCAGCAGCTCGGGATCGTCGACCCGGTGGATCTTGCCCGTGTCGGGGTCGCGGATGCGCAGGGCGCGGTGGATCGCGCGCACCCGCCTGCCGATCTCCTCGGCCTCCTCGGGACTGCCGTACGTCACCCGGCCCACGAAGTCCGCCGTACGGCGCAGCCGCCCGAGGGGGTCCTCCCGGAAGTTGGAGTTCTGCCATACGCCCCGCATCGCCAGCGGATGCAGGGCCTGCAGCATCAGGCCGCGTACGCCGCCCACCCACATCGTCCGGTCGACGTGGACCAGCCACGTCACCGACTCCGGCGGCTGGGCGGTCAGGCCGTCGTTCCCCGCCACCGGCTCATCCGTGCTGGTGCTGGAGCAGCCGGCTCTCCGCGGCGTTCCAGAAGCGGGTCAGGGCCGCCGCGGTGGTCTCCGGGGCCTCGACGGCCGGCGAGTGGACCGCCCCCGGCACCACGACGCACTCCGCGTCGAGCCTGCGGGCCATCTCCGCCTGCAGCGGCGGCGGCCAGCCGTCGTCGTGCTCGCCGTACAGGACCAGGATGTCGAGCCCGCACTCGGCCAGTTCCGCGCAGCGGTCCGGGGCGTCGAGGACCTCCTCCGCCATCGCCACGAGACCCGTGGGGTGGTTGGCGAGCAGCCGCTTGCGCAGGAACGCGACGATGTCGTCGGGGACGCCGGCCGCCAGCGCCTCGGGCTCCATCCGGTTCGACCACAGGTACTCCAGGCCGTACTCCGGAAGCTCGGCCAGCATCACCCGGCCCATCCGCTCGCGCGGCCCGACGATGCCCGCGGGCCCCGAGCTCATGAGTGTCAGCGAGGCGAACCTGGCCCCGCCGCTCAGCGCCGCCTCCCGGGCGACCAGCCCGCCGAACGAGTGCCCCAGCAGGTGGACCGGCTCGCCCCGGCCGACCACCGTGGCGATCGCGGAGATGTCCGCGCCGAGGGCCGCGCACGTGTACGCCGCGGGATCGTCCGGGCCGGGCGTCTCATACTGCCCGCGCATGTCGATGGCGATCACCCTGCGGCCGGCCTGGGCGAGCGTCTGCAGCACGGCGATGAAGTCCTCCTTCGACCCGGTGAAACCGGGGACGAGAAGGGCGGGCCAGCGCTCGGCGACGCCGCTGACGGGAAGCGCTTCGAGGGCCGCGAACGAGCCGAGCGGTGTCTCGATCTGCTGGCTGCTGACACCCGGTGGAAGGGTCAGGAACCGTGGCGTGCTCACGAGGCCTCCTCCACCTCACCCCGGATCCCGGGAACCGATAGGCCTGACCGGCCCCACGTCCTGGACCGTCTGCTGAAGGCTCGCTCACTCACGTGGCATCACGATACCCAGGGAAGATCCCGGCGACACTGCCGAAGCATCTTTGCAGGTTTCGGATGGTCATGGCGCATGCCTCCTGTCCAGGTCATACCCAGTGCGGGCGAGACGGCCCGCAACGCACGGGGTCCCCGGCGCACCGGTGTGCATCGGCCCTCGGCGAACGGGCGCCGAAACACGGGGGGCAGGGGAGCGCCGGATGTCCGGCGCCCTCCCCGCCCCCGTCATAGTGCTCATCGACGAGCGGGCCGGTGCGGCCCCTCACCCCGTACGGCGGGATCGCGACCGGGACTGGCGGCGCCGCTGCTGGGCGCGCTCGCTCGCGGCGGACGGCGCGGGGTCGTCGTCATCGGTCGCGAGGTCGGGGGACTTGAAGATGATCATGAACGGGCTGGTCGGAATGATCCGCTCCGGCTCCGGCCTCGGCGCGGGCCGCTCGGCCGGTTCGGCGGCGGCCGCATCGCTCACGGGAGCCTGCGCGGCCGGCTCCTCCACCGCGAGCGCCGGGGACGTGGCCTCGGCGGTGCGGGTCCTGCGGCGGCGCGCCGGGCGCTCCTGCTCCGGTTCCCCGGCCTCGGGCGCCTGCTCGGCGGTGCCGGCGGCACGGACCCTGCGGCGGGTGGTCTTGCGGGTGGCCGCCGTCTCCGGCTCGCCGCCGGCTCGCGCGTCCTCCCCGTTCACCGGGGCCGGGGCCTGGCCCGCGCCGTCCTGCTCGCCGCCGGCGGCGCCGTCCCGCGCGCCGTCCTCGCGAGGCCGTACGGCCGAGACGTCGGCCAGCGCGCCGGTCAGCGCGGCCACGTTCGCGCCCCTGCGGCCACGGCGCCCCGAGGGGGCCGCCTCGACGATCTCCACGGCGCCGTCCTCGGCGGTCTGCGCCTCTGTCTCCGCAGCGGAAGCCGCGGCCTCCTGGAGACGGCCGCCACGGGTGCGCCGGCGCTCGCGGGTGCGGGTGCGGCGCTCCTCGGCGCCGCCGCGGCCGGACCTGCCGCGGGAGCGGGTGCGCCCGGTCTCACCGATGTCCTCGAGTTCCTCGGCCTCCAGGCCCGCCCGGGAGCGCTGGGCGCGCGGCAGCACGCCCTTGGTCCCCTCGGGGATGTCGAGGTCGGTGTACAGATGCGGGGAGCTCGAATACGTCTCGACGGGGTCGGGGAAGCCCAGCGACAGGGCGCTGTTGATGACCTTCCAGCGGGCCAGCTCGGTCCACTCGACGAAGGTCACCGCGACGCCGGTGCGGCCCGCCCGGCCGGTGCGGCCGATCCGGTGGACGTAGGTCTTCTCGTCCTGGGGGCAGTCGTAGTTGACGACGTGGGTGACGTCGTCGATGTCGATTCCGCGCGCGGCGACGTCGGTCGCCACCAGCACGTTGATCTTTCCGCTGCGGAACGCCCGCAGCGCCTGCTCGCGCTGGCCCTGGCCGAGGTCGCCGTGGACGGCCGCCACCGCGAAACCCTTGTCCTTGAGCTGATCGGCGACCATGTCGCAGGCCCGCTTGGTCTCGCAGAACACCATCGTGAGCCCGGCGCGCCTGCTCTGCAGCAAGCGAGCCAGGATCTCGATCTTGTCCATGCGGTGCGTGCGGTACACGTACTGCGTCGTCAGCGTGGTCGGCTCGGCCTCGGCCATGCCGCTCTCCGCCCGGACCCGGGTCGGGCGGTTGAGGTAGCGGCGGGCCAGGTTCACGATCTCGCCGGGCATGGTCGCGGAGAACAGCATGGTCTGCCGCTTCTCCGGCACGAGCTTGATGATCCGCTCGATGTCCGGGAGGAAACCGAGATCGAGCATGCGGTCGGCCTCGTCGAGGACGAGCATGGTGATCTGGCCGAGGTCGAGGTGCTTCTGCTTGACCAGGTCGAGCAGCCGCCCCGGCGTGCCGACGATCACGTCGACGCCGGCCTTCAGCGCCTCGATCTGCGGCTCGTACGCGCGGCCGCCGTACACGGTGAGGATGCGCGAACCCAGCTTGCCCGCGGCGAGGACCAGGTCTTCGGTCACCTGGAGGGCCAGCTCGCGGGTGGGGACGAGGACCAGGCCGCGCGGCTTCTTGCGGTTCTTCCTCGGCTTGCCGACGAGCTGGAGCATGGCGACGCCGAAGGCATAGGTCTTGCCGGTGCCGGTGCGCGCCTGTCCGATGACGTCCTGCCCGGCCAGCGCCAGCGGGAGCGCCATCTCCTGAATCGGGAACGGTGAAGTGATGCCCTCGGTCTCGAGTGCATCGGCGATCTCCGGGATGACACCCAGGTCTCGGAACGTCGTTGTCAGCGTCGCCTGCCTCAATCAGTGCGAAGGCGGGCCTTCCGGGACATCCGGCCGGCAGATCTTCCCCGGTCCGGGTCCTCGCGGACAGTCGCGCCCTCGTCGTGATCAGCGACCGCGGCATCCAGTGGTTCCTGGGCTCCGGGGGTGTCCCCGGATCGACACCCTGACGACACAGTGCGGTCGCACTTCCACGAAGCAGTCTACTCGATACCACAACACGGAACCGATTTCCGCGTCTTCTCGATAAAAACTCGTGCTGTGTCCCCCGGGAAGCGTGTGACCTGCGGCGTGTCCCGGAGCCGTACGCTGCACCCATGAGTGATTCCTCTCCCGGGATTGTGGACCTGCTCGGCGTCCTCGCGTACGCCGAGCTCACCGCTTTCCTCCGGCTCGCCGAGGACGCCGCCCTGCTGGCGCCGACGCTGAACGACAGGGCCGCACTCGGGGACGTCGCCGCGACCGAGTACGGGCACTTCCGGGTGCTGCGGGATCGGCTCGCCTCGCTCGGCGTCGATCCGGAGGAGGCGATGGCCCCCTTCGTGGAGGCGATCGACGCATGGCACGCCCAGACCAAGCCGAAGGACTGGTACGAGGCGCTGATCAAGGCGTACGTCGGCGTGGGGATCGCGGGCGACTTCTACCGCGAGGCGGCGCGCCACACCAATCCCTCGATCAGCGCCCTGGTGGACGACGTGCTGGCCGACGAGAGCCGTGCGGAGTTCGCGGTGGAGCGGGTGCGGGCCGCCCTGGACGCCGATCCGCGGCTGCGCGGCCGCCTCGCGCTGTGGTCGCGCCGGATGGTCGGCGAGGCGCTGAGCCAGGCGCAGCGGGTGGCCGCCGCCCGGCCGCAGCTCGCCGCGCTGCTGGTGGGAGCGGAAGGCGAGGACCTGGCGGAGATCGGCCGGTTGTTCGCCAGGCTGACCGAGGAGCATGGCAAGCGGATGGCCGCACTCGGCCTCACGCCCGGCCCGTAGGCCTGCGCGGCTTCTTCGCGCGGCATGCCCCTGTGCCGCGCGATCAGGTCCCTGTGCGGCGGGACGTGTTGCGGGCAGCGCATGTACGCGCGGCGGGCACCGCTGACCTGGCCGGACTCCCGCGGCGGCGGGGACCGGCGGGGCCGGGATGCCGCCGCGCGCACCGGCCGGTCCGGCGGTTGAGGGGTCGCGCACCCGCCAAACGGATGTACGGTGCGTGCATGAGGGCCTCGCGCCGCTACGGCACTTCCTTGACGAGATGTAGGCCGGACGACTGGACTCCGCGTGCGGTGTTGCGGAGAGTAAGCGCGGGCTGTCCGACGATCAGCGGGAGGCGGGATCCTCACCACGCGGATCTGACCCGCCGCCCCCGCGGATGCGGGTACGGACGCACCACCTGATCCCGCGCGGGTTTCGGATACGGCGGGCCGCAACCGGCCGGCCGCCGGAACGACGCGCGCCGCTCCGGCGGCCGCCGCGCAAGCGTTACGGCGTCCCGCCGGAGAAGCGTTACAGCGTCCCGCCGAAGCCGACGGGGCGTGACTCGTCCTCGCCGATCTCGACGAATCCGAGCGAGGCCACGGGGACGATCACTCGGCGGCCCTTGGTGTCGGTGAGCGAGAAGACGCCCTTGTCGACGGCGAGCGCCTTGCGGAGCTCCTCCTCGATCTCCTCGGCCGACAGGTCGGTCTCCACGACGAGCTCACGGTGCACCGACCGCACGCCGATCTTTATTTCCATCAGGGCTCCCTTTTCGCGAGGGCTGGTCCCTAACCATCGTCCTCGCCCGTGGGAACGGTGCATCACGTGATCGCGTGAAGCGAACAGGATTCTGGTCAGCCGGTGCGGGGGAAACCGCTGATGCCGCGCCAGGCCAGGCGCGCCATGAGCTGGGTCGCCGCCTCCTTGGGGATCGAGCCGTTGCTGCTCAGCCAGTACCGCGCGCTCACCTCGGCCATGCCGACCAGCCCCACGCCGAGCAGGTGCGCCTCGTCGCTGGAGCAGCCGGTGTCCTCCTGGATCACCCGGCTGATCGCCTCGGCGCTCTCGTGCAGCGAACGCTCCATGCGCTGCCGTACGGCCGCGACGTTGCGCAGGTCGGATTCGAAGACGAGCCGGAAGGCCTCACCCTGGCTGGAGACGAAGTCGAAGAAGGCGCCGATCGCGGCCTGCACCCGCTGCTTGTTGTCGGTGGTGGACTCGAGCGCCTGCCGGCAGCGGCTCACCATGTCGTCGACGTGCAGATCCAGCAGCGCGAGATACAGCTCCAGCTTGCCCGGAAAGTGCTGGTAGAGCACGGGCTTGCTCACACCGGCACGCTCGGCGATCTCGTCCATCGCCGCCGCGTGGTAGCCGTTCTCCACGAACACTTCCTGTGCCGCGCTCAGCAACTGGCGACGGCGGGCCATCCGGGGTAGCCGGGTGCCCCGGGGCTTGGCGTCCGGGGTAGCGGTCACGGCAGTCTCCTTGCAAGATGCGCATCAGGGGCTCCCGCCCCGGGGCCTCATCCTACGTGTCGCCGATCCGGATCAGCGATAGTCGTCGTCGTCGAGGTCGACCGTACGCTCCTGCTCGGCCACGTCGGCCGGGTCGGCGTCGAACGGAACGCGTTCGGGCCAGCGCCTGTCGTCCGGGACCTTGACGAGCTGGTGCTGCTCGACCGCGTCGGCCTCCGGAGCCTCGATCGAGATCTCCTCGACCTCGTCGAGGGGGTCCATCTCGGGCATCTGCTTGTCCTTCCGTTCGAAGGGTCGGGCTGCGACAGGTCCAACACTACGGCCAGGGCGGCTGCGGGGCTAAGCGGTGAGGGGTACGAACAAGTCACCGTGTTCCGCCACACGCTCCAGCACGTCAGAGGTGGTGAACACGAGCTGGCCGGGGCTCCGGCACGCCTCGACCTCCTCCCACAGCAGGGGGGTGGACGCGGCCGGCCGCCGGGCCGCGCGCAGCGAGTACGGCGCGACCGTCGTCTTGGCCGGGTTGTTCTGGCTCCAGTCGATGAAGACCTTGCCCGGCCGCTCCTTCTTGGCCATGACGCTGGTCACGAACGGGTGCTCCGCCTGCATCCGCCGGGCGAGCGCCTTGGCGTAGCCGGAGGTGTCCGGTCCTCGCTCCCAGGGGACGTAGACCTGCATGCCCTTCTGGCCGCTGGTCTTGGGGTAGCTCTCCAAGCCGTCGTCCGCCAGGGCCCGCCGCAGCAGGACGGCGACCCGGCAGCAGTCCACGATCGTGGCCGGGGCTCCGGGGTCGAGGTCGAAGACGAGGGTGTCGGGCGGCCGCGGCTTTCCGTCCTCGGTCACCCGCCACATCGGCACGTGGATCTCCAAAGCGGCCAGGTTGGCGTAATACACCAGCGTCGGCAGGTCGTCCACGAGCGCGAAGTCGATCTCCTCGCGGTTCTTGGTGCTGCCCGGCGCGGGCAGGGTCACCGTACGGACCCAGCCGGGCGTGTGCTCCGGGACGTTCTTTTCGAAGAAGAACTGGCCGTCGACGCCGTCCGGATAACGCTTGACCGTGAGCGGGCGGCCCTTCAGATGCGGCAGCAGGACCGGCGCGATCCGGGTGTAGTAGTCGATCACCTCGGCCTTGGTGAACCCGGTGTCGGGATAGAGCACCTTGTCCAGGTTGGTCAGCACGAGCCGGCGGTCCTCGACCTGCACCCGCACCTTCTGCGTCATCTCCGCTCCTCCCGCCGCCCCCCGCGCGGAGAACTCACGCATCCCGCCGCCCGGGATGCGCGGCTTTCCGCCGCCTCACCCGTACGGCGCCGCCCCGGCGTCCTGCTCTCCGGCGGGTACGCCGTGGGGGAGTTCTCCGGAAATGGCAAGCATCGGCTCGATCGGATATGGCACCGCGATAGGTGGGTACCTGCCCATGAGGTAACTCCCTTGAATCCCACCATAGCGTTCTTCGAACACAGAGACGAGAATGTGAACATGCGCAGCATCTGGAAAGGCGCGATCTCGTTCGGTCTTGTCACCATTCCGGTGAAGGTCTACTCCGCGACCGAGCAGAAGGACGTCGCGTTCCACCAGGTGCACCGCGTGGACGGCGGGCGGATCAAGTACAAGAGGATCTGCTCGATCGACGGCCAAGAGGTGCCGTACTCCGACATCGCGAAGGGGTACGAGCTCGCGACCGGTGAGATGGTGGTGCTGACCGACGAGGACTTCGCCGACCTGCCGCTGACCACCTCCCGCAGGATCGACGTGCTGCAGTTCACCCCCGCCGAGCAGATCGACCCCATCTACTTCGCCAAGTCGTACTACCTGGAGCCGGATGGGCAGGGCACCAAGCCGTACGTGCTGCTGCGCGACGCGCTGGAGCGGTCGGGGCAGGTGGCGGTGGTGAAGGTGGCGCTGCGGCAGCGCGAGTCGCTGGCCGCGCTCCGCGTCCGGAACGGCGTCTTCGTGCTGGAGACCATGCTCTGGCCCGACGAGATCCGCGAACCCGACTTCGCCTTCCTGGAGGAGGACGTCGAGGTGCGGCCCCAGGAGCTGAAGATGGCCGAGTCCCTGATCGAGACGATGGTGGCCGACTTCGATCCCACGGAGTACAAGGACGCCTATCGGGAGGCGCTGCAGGAGGTCATCGAGGCCAAGGTGGCAGGCAAGGAGGTCGTCGCCCCCGAGGCCCCGGCCGAGGCCGGGCCGGCCGTCGACCTCATGGCCGCGCTGCGGGCCAGTGTCGAGGCGGCCAAGCGCGAGCGTCAGGGCGCCGCCGCGTCCTCCGGCGGTTCCGCCAAGGCGAAGTCCGCCGGCGCCGCCGCGAAGAAGGCCGCGCCGGAGGGCGCGGACAGCGGGGAGAAGGCGCTCAAGAAGCGGAAGACGCGCCGCTCCGCCTGATCCCGGCGGATCGCACGCGGAGGGGCCCCGGCGGGCTGTTCCGCCGGGGCTTTCTTGATCGTGCGGAAGTGGGCGATTCGTACAGGGCCGCAACACTCGGCCACCCGTTCACCGCCGCCCGATCGCCACGTAGGTGGCGGAGGCGTGATCAGGGCGTGCTCGGACACCGTGGCTTCGCGCCGACGGCCCCGTACGTGTGGGTGTCGTCACCCGTCAGTGTCAGTCGTCGTCGTCGCCGTCGATGTCGATGACGGCGTCGCCGGTCGCGATGGCCGCAGTGTTCCGGTTGACCTTCTTCTCCTTCTTGAACTTGAAGAAGCGGAAGTCATTGCGGTTCACGGCCGAGTTGCGGCAGTGGCGACGGTGCCGGCCCCAGTGGTCGCCGTGGCCCCAGTGGCTCGTGATGGTCGGGGTGCCAGGAGTGGCCGCGGTAGCAGTGGTGGCGCTCAGGGCGAGCGCGCCGCCGGCCATTACCGTACTGACAGCCAGGCCGGTGATGACGTTTCGGAATTTGGGCATTGAGGTCCTCCTCGAAGGATGGAGTGCCCGAGTGCGACATTTCCATTACCGCCGGAAATGTCCGAGTGATGCCCGTATGTCCGGCATCGCCCGTGGCGTCTTGATTGCCGAAACGGCCTGCCGTCAAACTGGGCCGGTGGGAATTTGGGACCGCGTTGTGGTGTGATGCCCCACGTTAAGCGACCGCTGACCCGATCCGTGGCCGGGGCTGACGCGCCGGTGCGAAATCCGGGGTAGGGCGGTCTTCCGTTCCCCGTTCCGCGCTTGCTCAATCTCCCGTTCTCGTTCGCCTCACCGTACGGGCGAGGAGCCGGTACGGGCCGAGGCGAGGAGAGATCGGCGGGCAAAGGTCAGGGCTCCGGCGAGAATCTCGCCGGAGCCCTTGTCTCATGCCATCCGATTGACGGTGTTTCCGGCTTCCGGTCGCTGGGCGAGCGGTCGCGCGGAAGACACCGGGCTGCACTTACCGGTGCCGTCGTCGCCGTGGCGATGAGGGCTCGCGGGCGGTCGTGCCCGCTGCTTTCGTCACCCGGTTTTACGGCGCGTCGTCGTACGAGGCGTCATGCCCCGCTGATCAGACGTTGTTGTTGTGCTCGCGGTCGTTGCGGTTCCACCAGTCGTTGTTGTGGTGGTTCCACCAGTCCTGGTCGGCCCACCAGTTGCTGTTGAGCCAGTTGAAGTCGCGGTCGTCCTTCTCCTGGAAGCCGAACGCGACGTCCTTGGCGACGAGACCGAAGGCGTCGTGCCCGGCCCTGTCATCCTTGTAGAGGTTCTGGCCCCACCAGTTGTTGGTGTCCCACCAGTTGTTCTGGTTGCGGTCGTCGTAGTAGTGGTTGCGGTCGTTGCGCTCCAGGGTGTTCGGGGCGAACGCCTGCGGGAAGAAGTCATCCCCCTTCTTGTTGTCCTGGGCGATGCCGCCCGTGCTGTCGTCGACGCCGTTGGCCGCGCCTCCCTTGGCGACGGGGCGGTCCTCGCTCTTCTTGAAGAAGAACGGGATGTCGCTCCTCCTGGAGGAGGGGCCGTCGTTGGCGCTGGCGGCCGTGGCGCCCATGGCGACGGCCCCGCCGGCGACCGCGGTGCCGAGCGCGAGCCCTGCGAAGATCTTCTTGAGGTTGGGCATTATGGTTCCTCCCTGACAGGATTCAATTTCGAATTGCCCTGCGTCTATCAGCATTTCCCGTCCGCCCGAGGTGGACGGGATTTTCCTCGTGGCTCATATTGAGCCTTGCTTCCGACGCTAGAGGTGATTTCCTGTGGGGCGGCCGGACAAACTGACGTCTGCTGCTTTTGGTTAATGATTAGCTGCGTATAGGATTGATTCGATGGATAATGCGCCTTATGTAGTGATAGGTACGATTTGCACCCCGGGGCTAATCACGTTCTGACGGCCGGCGAGCGGGAGGCCTACTTGCCTCCATTGCGATCGGCGGGACCGCTTCGGCGAGCGCGCCGTTTGCCGTACGTCACCATCGAGTCTCGGGTCCGCGCTTCGAACGAGCGCTCGGAGCGGCCGTGGGGCCGGGCGAAGATCGGAGGCCGGAGGAAGGCCGGGGGAAGGAAAGCCGGAGCCGGGTCGAAGCCGGGGGAGAAGGCCGGAGCGGGGAGTAGGCCGGGGCCGGGGAAAGGGCAGGGCTCCGGCGGAGCCTTCCCGCCGGAGCCCTTGGTTGTCACTGTAGGAGG
>JADGHC010000107.1 GCA_019689655.1 Microbispora sp. | reverse complement strand
ACCCTGGGCGTGCTGTCCGCCCTCGTCGTCGGCTCCTGCGCGGCCCAGAACGGCTACGAGGAGGTCGACGCCGACTGCGTGGACACCTCCACGCTCAGCTCCGACGGTTCCTACCTCGTCGTGGACGACTTCTACTGCGACGATGACGACGACGGCGACTACTACGGCTCGCACGGCGCGTACCGCTGGTACTACGGTGGCCGCCGCGTGGGCAACCGGGTCAGGAGCGGCACGACCATACGGCCGGCCGACGTCCGGATCACGACGCGCTCCGGGCGGGTCGTGCAGCGCGGCGGGTTCGGGTTCCACTTCGGCGGCGGAGGCTGAGCGGCGGGCATGCGCAGGATGACCTCGGCGCCCAGGCAGAACTGGGCCGCCATCGTCGAGTCGCAGGGGCTCGCGTTCCACCGCTCCGCCCACCCCGAGGGCCTCACGCGGCCGTACTGGGACGAGAGCGCGCACTACGTCTTCACCATGGACGAGGTCCTGGCCCTGGAGGAGCAGGTCGAGGAGCTGCACCGGATGTGCCTGGCCGCGGCCGACCACATCGTGGCCCACGACCGGTTCGCCGACCTCGGCATCCCGCCGCACTGCCGCGCGGCCGTGGCGGAGTCGTGGCGGCGGCGCGACCCGCACGTCTTCGGCCGGTTCGACCTGCGCTACGACGGCACGGGACCGGCCAAGCTGCTCGAGTACAACGCCGACACCCCGACGAGCCTGGTCGAGAGCTCCGTGGTGCAGTGGTTCTGGCTGAAGGACGTGTATCCGGAAGACGACCAGTGGAACTCGATCCATGAGCGCCTGATCGACCGATGGAAGTCCCTCACGCTTCAGACGGGCCCGGCCCACTTCGCGTGGACCAGCGCCGACGAGACGGGCGAGGAGGCGATGACCATCGGCTATCTCCAGGAGACCGCGGAGCAGGCCGGGCTGGTCACGGTGGCGATCGCCATGGAGGACATCGGCTGGGACGCGCTCAACCGGCGGTTCGTCGACATGGAGCACCGGGTGATCCGCACGCTGTGCAAGCTGTACCCCTGGGAGTGGGTCGTCGCCGAGCCGTTCGCGCCGCACGCGCTCGACCAGCAGACCTCGATGACGTGGATCGAGCCGCTGTGGAAGATGCTGCTGTCCAACAAGGCCCTGCTGGCGATCCTGTGGGAGCTGTACCCGGGCCACCCGAACCTGCTGCCCGCCTACCTCGACGGGCCCCGCGAGCTGGCCGCCGCCCCCGGCTACGTGCGCAAGCCGCTGCTCGGCCGCGAGGGCGCCTCGATGCGGATCGCCGCACCGGGCGTCGAGGTGGAGACCACGGGCCAATACGGCACGGAGGGCTTCGTCTACCAGGAGTTCCTGCCGCTGCCCGACTTCGACGGCTGGCGTCCGGTGCTCGGCGCATGGGTGGTCGACGACGAGCCGGCCGGGCTCGGCATCCGGGAGACCGCCGGCCTCGTCACCGACGACACCTCTTCTTTCGTCCCCCACCGCATCCACGGCTGAAAGCGAAGGCCCCCCGTGAACACCACAACCTCCATCGCCGACGTGCTCGCGCACGGCGCCCTGGCGATCGTCGCGTACGCCGTCCTGGGCGTGCTGCTGCTCGTCACCGGGTTCTACGTCGTCGACCTGGCGACGCCGGGCCGGCTCAGCAAGATCATTCGTACCGACCGCAACCCCAACGCGACGATGCTGGCCGTCTCCAGCGTCGCCGGCGTCGGGCTCGTCGTGGCGGCCTCCATCTGGTCGTCGGGCGGCACCCTGCAGGATGGGCTGCTCGCGACGCTCGTGTTCGGCCTGGTGGGCATCGCCGTGCAGACGCTCGGCATGGTCGCCTTCGACAAGGTCGCCGGAATCTCGGTGCGCGAGCTGGTCCGGGAGACCACGCTGCGGCCCGCGGCCGTCCTCCTCGGCGTGACCCACTTCTTCATCGGCCTCATCACGGCCGTCGCCGTCATCTGACCCCGTACGGACGTCATCCGATGCCGGTGAAACGTTCATCGGCACCGGGGAGAAGGCCCAGGTGGGGACACCGGACGCGCCGCGGAGAGATTTTCGCGGATACCCCCGTATAGACCGTTCCCGCCCGAAGGGCCTACTCTCCTCTTCGTGATCACGGGGACCGCGACGGCAGGGCGACCGGCGGAAGAGCCCCGGGAAGACAGCGACCCCGACGAGATCCTGGAGGCAGCCGCCGTGGACGGAACGGCCGTCACGGAGCCGGGAGACACGACCGGCGCGACGGCCGACGGCGAGACCGGCGCCACGGCCGCCCCCGGCAGAACCGCCGTCACCGAGCCGGAACCCGCCACCGGCAACCCGGCTACCGGCAACCCGGCTACCGGTAACCCGGCTACCGGTGAGACCCGCACCGAGGTCACCGGGGAAACGGCCCTCGCGGAGCCGGAGAGCGGCACGGGGGAGACAGCCGCAGAATTACGGCCGGCCGGAGAGGCGGACCGGCGGGGCCCGGCCGCACGGTCACGCGGGTCCGTCCGCCACCGGATCGCGCTGCCCGTGATGTGCGCGCTGTCGACGGCCCTGTATCTGGCCCTGTCCCTGATCAGGTTCTCCCACTTCCAGGTGAGCAGCTACGACCTGGTCATCTTCGACCAGGCGGTGCGGGGGTACTCGCACTTCTCGGCGCCCACGGTCCCGCTGCGCGGGGTCACCGGCGGCTTCGGCATGGACTACATCCAGCTCGCCGACCACTTCTCGCCGATCCTCGCCGTGCTCGCCCCCTTCTACTGGATCCACGACGGGCCCGAGACCCTGCTCGTCGCGCAGGCCGTGCTGTTCGCCCTGGCCATCCCGTTCGTGTGGCGGTTCACCCGCCGCGTGCTCGGCACCCCGCACGCCTACCTCGTCTCCGTGGCGTACGCGATCTCCTGGCCGATCGCGCAGGCGACGGCGGTGGAGTTCCACGAGGTGGCCTTCGTGCCCTTGCTGAGCGCGATCGCCGTCGAGCGGCTGCACGCCGGGCGGCGGCTGCCCGGGCTGCTCGCGGTGCTCGGCCTGCTGCTCACCAAGGAGGACCTCGGCCTCATGGTGGCGGGCCTCGGCGCGTGGCTGTTCCTCACCGGGCAGCGCCGGCTCGGCGCCGGGCTGGCCCTCACCGGGGTGACCGCGTTCGAGGTGATCCGCAAGTTCCTGATCCCCCTGGCGGGCGGCGACCCCACGTACTACACCCGCTACCCCAGGCTCGGCCAGGACCTGCCGCAGATGCTGTGGCACGCGCTCGCGCGGCCGCACGAGTTCGTGGCCATGCTCTTCGACGACCACTCCAAGGTGGACACCTGGGGCCTGCTGCTGTGGCCGACGCTGTTCGTGTGCCTGCTGTCCCCCTTGTTCCTGGCCGCGCTGCCGCTGATCCTCGAACGGCTGCTGGCCGACTCGGACAACTGGTGGTCGACCGGCTGGCACTACGACGCCTTCGTGGTGGCGATCTTGCTGATGGCCGGCGTGGACGGCGCGGCGCGGCTCATCAGGTGGCTGGAGCGGCGCAGGCGGCCGCGCCCCGGGCACGGCCTGCGGCTGACGTACGCCGCGGCGGTCTTCGCGGTCGCGGTCACCACGGTTCCGTACCGGCCGTTCGACAACCTGATGACCCCGGACTTCTACCAGCCCGATCCGCGTACGGAGGCCAGGGAGCTCGCCATGAGCATGGTCCCCGACGGCGTGGTGGTGGAGGCGAGCGACGACTTCGGCGCGCGGCTGTCCGGCCGGGCGACCGTGCTGTGGTGGGACTACCAGAAGCGGGGCACCCCCTGGATCGTGGCCTCGGTCAACAACGACCTGCGCGGCCTGATCGACAGCTACCTGACCGAGGGCTACGAGCTGCGTCTCGACCGGGACGACATCGTCGTACTGCACCGCATCGGCGCCTGAGGCCGCGCGGCGCGGCGTGCGACGAGGCCGCGCGCCCCGGGTAAGACGCGATCATCGCAATGACCTGGCACGCTAGAGGCGTGAGCGAGCGGGGCGCGCAGAACGGCGGTCAGGTGCGTACGGACGGACAAGGCGGCGACGTCGTCCGGGCGGCCGGAGACGGAGTGCCGATGAACGACAAGGCCCTGGATTACGACAAGATCCGGGAGGACACGGCGCGGCGGCTCGACCGGGCCATGGGCAGCCTCGGGACGGCCGCGATGGCCCGGATGGAGGAGCGGCTGGCCTGGTACCGGGCACTGTCGGCGGAGGACAGGTCGTGGGTCGGCCTGGTGGCGCAGGCCGGCATCGCGGCGTTCGTCGAATGGTTCGGCCACGCGGGCGAGGGACGGCCGACGCCGAGCATCGAGTTCTTCGGCACCGCGCCGCGTGAGCTGAAACGCAGCGTGTCGCTCCAGCAGACGGTGGACCTCGTCCGCATCGTCGTCGAGGTCGTCGAGGCCCAGGTCGAGGAGCTGGCCGCGCCCGGCGGCGCGGAGCTGCTGCGCAACGCGATGCTGCGCTACACGCGCGACGTCGCCTTCGCCGCCGCCCAGGTGTACGCCAGGGAGGCCGAGGCCCGCGGCTCGTGGGACGCGCGGCTGGAGGCGCTGATCGTGGACGCGCTGGTGCGCGGCCAGGTCGACGACGGGCTGCACTCGTGGGCCGCCGCGCTCGGCTGGACCTCCGCGCCGGTCGTCGTCTTCGCCGGGTACGCCCCGGACGAGGACCCGCAGACCGTCATCGACGGGCTGCGCGACAAGGGCCGCCGCCTCGGTCACGAGCTGCTCGCCGGGGTGCAGGGCGACCGGCTCATCGTCATCGTGGGCGGAGCGGACGGCGTCAAGGACGCGGCGCGCGGCGTGGTGTCGCGTTTCGGTCCCGGGCCCGTGGTGATCGGGCCGGAGGTGCCCGACCTGCACGCCGCGGCCAGATCGGCCCGCGCCGCCATCGCGGGCCTGCGCGCCGCCGCCGGCTGGCCCGACGCCCCGCGCCCGGTGCTCGCCGAGGACCTGCTGGCCGAGCGGGCGCTGGACGGCGACGAGGACGCCCGGGCCCAGCTTGTGGAGAACGTCTACAAACCGCTCGCGGGCACCCCGCTGCTCGACACGCTCGCGACGTACCTGGAGCAGGGGACCTCGCTGGAGGCGACCGCCCGGCTGCTGTTCGTCCACCCCAACACCGTGCGGTACCGGCTACGTAAGATCACGGAACTGACCGGATACCAGCCCACGGAGGGAAGGTCCGCATTCACCCTTCAGGTCGGTCTCATACTCGGGCGGCTGTCCGTGACGGGAGGCGGGTGACACAAGCGGCTCGACACCGAAACTGTAGGTACCCCACAACATGGCGGCCACAAAGTTCGTTCGGATCTCCATCTGTGTGGTGAACCTCTACAGGGCAGGGTTGAGTACGTGCTCGTCATCGTCGCTCCGGGCCAAGGCGCCCAAACTCCAGGCTTCCTCAGTCCGTGGCTCGAGATCCCCGAGTTCCGCGACCGGATCACGGCGTGGTCGGAGATCGTGGAGCTCGATCTCGTGTCGTACGGGACGACCGCCGGCGCCGACGAGATCCGCGACACCGCCGTGGCCCAGCCCCTGCTGGTGGCGGCCGCCCTGGCGTCGTACGAGACGCTCGGGGTGCGGCCGGACATCGTCGCCGGGCACAGCGTGGGCGAGCTCGCCGCCGCCGCGATCGCCGGCGTGCTGACCCCCGAGCAGGCCCTCGCACTGGTACGCGAACGTGGCCGGGCCATGGCCAAGGCCGCCGCCGTCACCGAGACCGGCATGAGCGCGGTGCTCGGCGGCGTGGAGGAAGACGTCCTCGCCGTCATCGCCAAGCACGGGCTGACCCCCGCGAACATGAACGGCGCGGGCCAGATCGTCGCGGGCGGCACGCGGGAGCAGCTTGAGGCCCTCGCCGCGGCGCCGCCGGAGAAGGCGCGGGTGCGTCCGCTGTCGGTCGCCGGCGCCTTCCACACCATCCACATGGCCCCCGCGGTCGACCACCTGCGCGCCGAGGCCGCGGCGCTCACCCCCGCGGACCCGTCGGTCACGCTGCTGTCCAACGCCGACGGGGCGGCCGTCGCCTCGGGAGGCGAGTTCCTGGACCGGCTGGTGAACCAGGTGGCCAACCCCGTCCGGTGGGACGCCTGCATGGCGACGATGGCCGAGCGCGGCGTCACCACCATGATCGAGCTGCTGCCCGGCGGCACGCTCACGGGCCTGGCCCGCCGGGCCCTGCCCGGGGTGAAGACCGTGGCGCTCAAGACCCCCGAAGACCTGGACACCGCCCGGGAGGTGCTGAAGTGAGGCTCGCCCAAGGCGCCCCCGGTGCACGGGTGCTCGCGTTCGGCGGGTATCAGCCCGCTCATGTCGTGACCAACGACGACCTGGCCGCCCGGCTGGACACCAGCGACGAGTGGATCCAGACCCGCGTCGGCATCAAGGAGCGCCGCGTCGCGGGCCCGGACGAGTCGGAGATCGACCTCGCGGTGCAGGCGGGCGGCAAGGCCCTGGCAGCCAGCGGCCTGTCCAGCGACGACATCGACCTGGTGATCGTGGCGACCTGCACGATCGAGGCGCCGATCCCCAACGCCGCGGGCCGCGTCGCCCACCGGCTGGGCATCAACGCCCCCGGCGCCTTCGACGTCAACGCCGCCTGCGCCGGCTTCTGCTACGCGCTGGCCGCCGCGTCCGACGCGGTGCGGTCGGGCTCGGCGACCAACGTGCTGGTCGTCGCCGCCGAGAAGCTCACCCAGTGGGTCGACCACGACGACCGGTCGACCGCCGTCATCTTCGCCGACGGCGCGGGCGCCGCGGTCGTCGGCCCCTCCGACCGGCCGGGCATCGGCCCGGTGGCCTGGGGCAGCGCCGGCGACAAGGCCGACGTGATCTACGTCAAGGACCGCCGGTCCTTCCTCTACCAGGAAGGCCAGACGGTGTTCCGCTGGGCCACCACCGCCCTTCACCCGGTGGCCAAGCTCGCCTGCGAGCGTGCGGGTGTGGACCCCGCCGACCTGGCCGCCTTCGTCCCCCACCAGGCGAACCTGCGGATCATCGAGTCCATCGCGCGCAAGCTGGGCGCCGACAACGCGGTCGTGGCCAAGGACATCGTGCTCGCCGGCAACACCTCCGCCGCGTCGATCCCGCTCGCGCTGTCGCGCATGATCGAGCGCGGCGAGGTCCAGTCGGGCGGCCTGGCCCTGCTGCTGGGCTTCGGCGCCGGCCTCACCTACGCCTCCCAGGTGATCGAGATCCCCTGAGGAAACGTGTACGGCGTGCCGTACACCGCTGGGGCAACCCAGGAAACCCGGAAGACAGTAAATCCAAGGAGTAGTCGCGACATGGCACTGACCGAGCAGGAGATCCTCGCGGGCCTCGGCAAGATCATCAACGAGATCACCGGCATCTCGGCCGACGAGGTGACCCCGGAGAAGAGCTTCGTGGACGACCTGGACATCGACTCGCTCTCCATGGTCGAGATCGCCGTCGCGGCCCAGGACGAGTTCGGCGTCGAGATCCCCGACGACCAGCTCAAGAACCTCAAGACCGTCAAGGACGTCGTCGACTTCATCCAGGCCTGATCTCACACGACGGCCTCGCGGACGTGCCCGCCCCGCCTCTGCCAGGCGACAGGGCGCGTCCGGTTCCCTTTTCACGCCCCGACACAAGAGGAGTGCAGACAAGTGAGTAAGGACCGGGTACGTGTCGTAGTCACCGGACTCGGCGCGACGACGCCCCTCGGTGGAGACGTCGCATCATCCTGGTCGGCGCTCCTCGAGGGGCGGTCGGGCATCCGCGCGCTCACCGAGGACTGGGTCGACACCGTGCCGGTGAAGTTCGCCGGTGTGGTGGCCGTCGATCCCGCCGAGGTCCTGCCGCGGCCGGAGGCCCGCAGGCTCGACCGCAGTGAGCAGTTCGCGCTGATCGCCGCCCGCCAGGCCTGGCAGGACGCGGGCGCCCCCGAGGTTCCCGCCGAGCGGCTCGGCGTCTGCGTGTCCAGCGGCATCGGCGGCATCGGCACCACGCTGTCGGCCTACGACACCTTCAAGGAGAAGGGCTGGCAGCGGCTGTCGCCGTTCACCGTCCCGATGCTCATGCCGAACGGCCCGGCGGCCTGGGTGGGCCTGGAGCTGGGCGCGATGGCCGGCGTCCACGCCACCGTCTCCGCCTGCGCCTCCGGCGCCGAGGCCATCGGCTACGCGATGGAGATGATCCGGAGCGGCCGGGCCGACGTCGTGGTCGCCGGCGGCACGGAGGCGGCGATCCACCCGCTGAACATGGCGGCCTTCGCCGCCGCACGGGCCATGTCCACCAGGAACGACGAGCCCGAGCGGGCCTCCCGCCCCTGGGACCGGGACCGTGACGGCTTCGTCCTCGGCGAGGGCGCGGGCATCGTCGTGCTGGAGTCGTACGAGCACGCGGTGGCGCGCGGCGCCCGGATCTACGCCGAGGCGGCCGGCCTGGGCATGTCCGCGGACTCGCACCACATCACCCAGCCGGAGCCCGAGGGCCGCGGCGTCATGATGGCGATGACCCAGGCCCTGACCGACGCGGGCCTGACCGGCCGGGACGTCGTGCACGTCAACGCGCACGCCACCTCCACCCCGGCGGGCGACGTCATCGAGGCCCAGGCCATCCAGAAGTCGATCGGGTCGCACCCGCTCGTCACCTCCACCAAGTCGATGACCGGGCACCTGCTCGGCGGCGCCGGCGGCATCGAGTCGGTGTTCACGATCAAGGCGCTGGCCGAGCGCGTGGTGCCGCCCACGATCAACGTGGACGACCTGGACGACGGTGTCGAGGTGGACATCGTGCGCGCCAAGCCGCGCGAGCTCCCCCAGGGGCAGATCGCGGCGGTCAACAACTCCTTCGGGTTCGGCGGACACAACGTCGCCGTGGCCTTCACGACGGTTTGACAAGGGAGTCTCGAATGACAGTGCTGGACAGCAGGACGGCGGCCGACCCCGCCGAAGCGGCCGCCGTCGACCCTCGTGACCCCCTGGTGCGCCTCGGCCACCTGCTGGACGAGGGCTCGATCCGGCTGATCACTCCCGAGGACAAGAGCGGCGTCCAGGCGGTCACCGGACGCGTCGACGGCGTCCCGGTGGTGGCGTTCTGCAGCGACGCCCGGGTCCAGGGCGGCGCGATGGGCGCGGAGGGCTGCGAGCACATCGTCCACGCCTACGACGTCGCGGTGCGCGAGCGGGTGCCGATCATCGGCGTCTGGCACTCCGGCGGCGCCCGGCTCGCCGAAGGCGCGGAGTCCCTGCACGCGGTCGGCCGTGTGTTCGCCGCCATGACCAAGGCCTCCGGCATCGTCCCGCAGATCTCCGTCGTGGTCGGCCCGGTGGCCGGCGGCGGCGCCTACGGCCCCGCCCTGACCGACATCGTGATCCTCGCCGACAACGGCCGCATCTTCGTCACCGGGCCGGACGTCGTACGCAGCGTGACCGGCGAGGACACCGACATGGCCTCGCTCGGCGGCCCGGAGCCGCACAGCAAGCGCAGCGGCGTGGTCCACGTCGTCGCCAAGAGCGAGAGCGAGGCCCTGCTCCGGGCCCGCCAGCTCGCCGTGCTGCTCGGCCACCAGGGCCGGATGCGCGAGGTGGACGAGGTCGACTTCGGCAGCATGCTCCCCGACAACCCCCGCCGCGCCTACGACGTGCATCCCCTGGTCAACGGGCTGCTCGACGAGCCCGGCATCGAGCTGCACCCCAAGTGGGCGCCGAACATCGTGACCACCCTGGGCCGGCTCGGCGGCCGTACCGTCGGGGTCATCGCCAACAACCCCATGCGGCTCGGCGGCTGCCTCGACGCCGCCTCCGCCGAGAAGGCCGCCAGGTTCGTCCGGATGTGCGATGCCTTCGGGGTGCCGCTGGTGGTCGTGGTCGACGTCCCCGGCTATCTCCCCGGGGTCGGCCAGGAGCACGACGGGATCGTACGGCGCGGCGCGAAGCTGCTGCACGCGTTCGCCGAGGCCTCCGTGCCGAGGGTGACACTGATGACCCGCAAGGCGATCGGCGGCGCCTACATCGCGATGAACTCCCGCTCGCTGGGCGCGACCCGGGTGTTCGCCTGGCCGACCGCCGAGGTGGCGGTCATGGGCGCGGTCGCGGCGGTCCGGGTCCTCAAGCGGCGCGAACTGGCGGCGGTGCCCGAGGAGGAGCGCTCGGCGCTGGAGGCCAAGCTGGCCGAGGAGCACGAGAAGCTGTCCGGCGGCCTCAACCGGGCCGTCGACATCGGTGTCGTGGACGAGATCATCGAGCCGGCCAAGACGCGCGGCGCGATCGCCCGGGTGCTCGCCCAGGCCACCCCGGCCCGCGGCGCCCACGGCAACATCCCGCTCTGACGACCCGGCCCAAGGACCCCTCGTCTCCGGGCCGCGCGTAGGTCACCTTCGGCCGTGGCTGGCGGGGCGACCCGGGTATCGCCGGCCCCGGGTTCGGGCCGGCCGAGCGGTCGTCGCGCGCACCGGAAGCGCCGGCGATGAACGGCATCACGTGAGCTGTCAGGCATGACCTGGCGAAAGCGCCGGTCCCCGCCCCGGGGGCCGGCGCTTTCGTGTTCGGCAGTGCTCACGGCCGGGCGTGTCTCCTCGACCCGTACGGCCGGCGGCCGATAGGAGTAGGAGAAAGCCTCCCCCCCTGATCGGGAACGGTGATCGATGCTTCCAGCGGCGGGGACGCGCAGGCGGGTTCTGGTCTCCAGGCGCTGGATTCAGGCCGCGGTGCTGGTGGCGGTGTTCGGGTTCTTCGTCATGGGGCTGCTCGCCTTCCGCACCTACACCGCGGGGCCGCCCGTGCCTCGGCTGGTGGTGGACGAATCCGGGCGGGAGCTGTTCACCGGCCGCGACGTCGCCGAAGGCCAGAAGGTCTTTCTCGCCAACGGGCTGATGCAGTACGGGTCGGTGCTCGGGCACGGAGGCTACCTCGGACCTGACTTCACCGCCGACTACCTGCGCCGCGCCGCCACCGCCGCGCTCCGCGCCCACGGGGGCGGCGACCGGGCCCGTGAGCAGGTCAGGCAGGAGTTCCGGGCCAACCGCTACGACCCCCGTTCGGGGGTGCTGACCTACACGCGGGCGCAGGCGGACGCCTTCACCGCACTGACCCGGCACTATCGCGACTACTTCGCCGATCCCCGTACGGACAAGGGGCTGCGCCCGCACGCGATCACCGACCCGCGGCAGATCCACCAGCTCACCGCGTTCCTGTCCTGGACGGCCTGGATCGCCTCGGCCGAGCGGCCCGGCGCGGGCTACTCCTACACCAACAACTGGCCCCCCGAGCCGCTGGTCGGCAACGCGCCGACCGCCGACATCGTGCTGTGGAGCGTGGTGTCGCTGGTCGCCCTGCTGGTGGGCATCGGGGCGCTGTTCGGGGCGGTCGGCCGGTGGGGCGGCCATCTGGGCTGGCGCGGCCGCCAGGCGGAGACCGTCGACTTCCGCTCTCCCGACCGGGTGGCGCTCACTCCCGCCCAGCGGGTCACCGCGTACTTCTTCCTCGTCGTCGCGCTGCTCTTCCTCGCCCAGGTACTGCTGGGCGGGGCGACGGAGCACTACCGGGCCGACCTCACGAGCTTCTTCGGCTTCAACCTGGCCGGGTTGCTGCCCTTCAACCTGGCCCGCACCTGGCACCTGCAGCTGTCGCTGTTTTGGGTCGTGGCCGCCTTCCTCGCGGCCGGGATCTTCCTGGCCCCGCTCATGGCCGGGCGCGAGCCGCGCGGGCAGGGGATGCTCGCCCGGACGCTGCTGGCGGCCCTGGTCGTCGTGGCGGCCGGCTCCCTGATCGCGGAAGGACTGAGCATCCACGGGCTCGTCCGGCCGGGGAACTTCTGGGGCAGCCAGCAGTTCGAGTGGCTCGATCTGCCCCGCGTCTGGCAGATCCTGCTGGCCGCGGGCATGGCGCTGTGGGCGGTGATGATGTGGCGGGTGCTGCGCGCGACCCTGGCGAGGGACAGCCGCGGCAACCTGCCCTCGTTGTTCTTCCTGTCCGGCCTGGCGATCCCCGGTGTCTACGCGGTCGGGCTGCTGGCCCGCCCCGGCGACACCTTCACCACCACCGACTTCTGGCGGTTCTGGGTGGTGCACCTGTGGGTGGAGGACTTCCTGGAGCTGTTCACCACCGTCATGGTCGCGTACATGTTCGTCCAGCTCGGCGTCGTACGGGAACGGGTCGCCCTGGTGGTGATCTATCTGGACATCATCCTGTACTCGGCCGGCGGCGTGATCGGCACCATGCATCACGTGTACTTCAGCGGCGAGCCCGTGGAACATCTCGCGCTGGGCGCGTTCTTCTCCGCGATGGAGGTCGTGCCGCTGACCTTCCTGACCGTGGAGGCCTGGTCGTTCGTGCAGCTGGGGGCCCGCCAGCACGTGGAGTCGCGCACCCCGTTCCCGCACCGCTGGGCGGTGATGTTCCTGGTCGCCGTCGGCTTTTGGAACTTCCTCGGCGCCGGCGTCTTCGGCTTCCTCATCAACCTGCCGATCGTGTCCTACTACGAGATCGCCACCGGCCTGACCGCCAACCACGCGCACGCCTCGATGATGGGCGTCTACGGCATGCTCGCCCTCGCCCTGGGCCTGTTCGCGCTGCGCTACCTGATCCCCGCCGACCGGTGGCCGGAAAGGTGGGCCAAGGTCTCCTTCTGGTCCCTCAACATCGGCCTGGCCTGGATGTGCTTCGCCACCCTGCTGCCGCTCGGCCTGCTGCAGCTTTACGAGTCGGTGGCCTCCGGCTACTTCGAGGCGCGCTCGCTGGGCTACCTCACCGGCGACACCAACACCCTGCTGGAGTGGCTGCGCCTGCCCGGCGACGCGCTGTTCATCGTCGGCGGCGTGCTGCCCTTCTGCCGCATCGCCTGGCTCGGCGTACGCCACCGGGGACGCCGGGCCGCGGCCGACCCGGCCACCGGGGCCACCCCCGCTCCCCGGCTGTCGGACATCCGGGAGCCGGTGGACACGGCATGATCTTCACCACGGAGGCGGTCCTCGCCTGCGGCTACGCGGCCGGGCTGCTCGTCATCGCCGCCGGGCTGGACCGCATGGCCCGGCGCTTCGCCCGGCGGCCGGAGCGCCGCCACACCGCGGGGTGCGCCCGCCGGCCCGATCACGACGCCGGTGTGTGCCCGCCCGGCCGGACGCCCCGGGTCATCGGCCGGGACCGGCCGCGCCGGGCCGGGACGTCGATCTGCGACGCCTGCCCCGGCACGCCCGGCCACATCTGCTCGGGCGGCCGTGAGGTCGTGGGGGTGCCGCGGCCCTGGCCGCACTCCGAGGCGGGGCGCTTCCACCGCGGGCTCGCCCTCGTGCCGGTCGTCCTGGCCGCCTCGCTGACGCTCATCGAGGCGGTGCGCCATCCCGTCTGGCCCGACCTCGCCCTGGCCGCCGCCGCGTTCACGGCCACCGCCGTCACGGCACGGTGGCTGATCGGCCGCCTTCGCGCCACTCCCGCCGGCTTCCCCGAACCGGACCCGGAGGCGACGGATCGGCACACGTCCGCCTGGAGATCGGAGCCCTGATCCCGGTCCCGCATCCGCGAGACGCCCGCCTCCCGGTCGTGCCCACTCGCCGCACAGCCCTGCCC
>JADGHC010000106.1 GCA_019689655.1 Microbispora sp. | reverse complement strand
ACCATGCGCGGCTACGGGGACCATGCGCGGCTACGGGGACCATGCGTGGCGGTGACAGGGCGATGCGCGGCGCCCGGCGGCGGTCAGCGGTCGGGCTCGGGGTCGGATAGCCACGAGATCAGCTCGGCGTTGAACTGCTCGGGGCGTTCCTCGTGGGGGAAATGCCCGGCGCCCTCGATCAGCCGCCATCGGTATGGCGCGGCCACGAACCTGCTTGAGCCCTGCGCGGTCCGCGGCAGGATGCACGGGTCGAGCGCACCGTGCAGCTGCAGCGTCGGAGCCTCGATCTCCGAGCGCATCTGACGCGCGTAGCGGAGGCCGTCGGGACGGATCTGAGACCGGGCGAACCAGCGGTAGTACTCCAGCGCGCAGTGGGCCACCGCCGGGATCCGCATCGCCTCCCGGTACACGTGCGTCACGCCCTCGCCCGGCCACTGCGGCCCCGCCCACTTCTCGACGAGCCGGCCCACCGCGGCGGCGCCCTTGCGCGTCAGCTTCCGTTCCGGCAGGAAGGGGAGCTGGAATCCCAGGGCGTAACGGCTGGCCTTGAGCTGCCCGAGCGGGTCGGTGAACAACGCGGCGCGCATGCGCAGCGGGTGTGGTGCCGACACCGCGACCAGCCGCCGCACCACCTTGGGATCAAGGGCCGCCATCGTCCAGCCCAGCAGGCCACCCCAGTCATGGCCCACCACGACGGCGCTCGTCTCGCCGAGCGCCCGCACCAGGCCCGCCGCGTCCACGGCCAGTGTGGGCAGGTCGTATCCACGCGGAGGCTTGTCGCTGGTGCCGTACCCGCGCAGGTCGACGGCGACGGCACGGTAACCGGCCTCCGCCAGCGCCGGAAGCTGCTGTCGCCAGGTCCACCAGAACTGGGGGAAGCCGTGCAGGAGCAGGACCAGCGGCCCGTCCCCGGCCTCGGCCACGTGGAAGCGCACGCCGCCCGCGTGCACCGCACGGTGCGTCCAGGGACCGTCGACCTCGATCAGCTTCTCGTCAACCGGCATCGCTCACGGACTCCCGGTGGGCGCCCACTTGCCCGGCGGTCGGGCCGGTGTACGGCGATGCCGGGGCTGCGGGCCTCGGTGTGGAGGTGGGGGTCGTCTCCGGCAGGTTCTCCTCCTCCGCCCCTTCCTGGCCGGCCAGGCCGCGCAGGCTCCGCATGGTGCGCTTCATGCCGGCCAGCCCCTTCAGGCGGCGGTAGCCGATGAGCACCAGCACCCCGGCCATCAGGAGGTAGAACACCGTGACGATCGTGAAGGCGAGCCAGGCGGCCAGCCCCGCGGCCACGAGGGCGTACGCGATCGCGAACGAGGCCAGGATCAGGCACAGGTGCCCGATGAAGGCCGCGGCGCCGAACAGCCCGGCGGCCATGCCGACCCGCTTCGCGTCGAACTTGAGCTCGGCCTTCGCCAGCTCGATCTCCGACCGTATGAGGGTCGAGATGTGATGGCTCGCCTGGGCGACCAGGGCACCGAGCGATTCGTCCTCGGGCATAAGCGAACTCCTATCTGCGACTATCAAACATCATGTCGTGCCCGTCCGCGCATGCGCACGTGAAGCCCCTCGCCTGTGGACAACCCCACGCCTGTGGACAACGCCCTCCGAAGGCCCGCACGCGGGGAGCCGCCCGCAGACGGCAGGAATATGACGCCTCAGGCGATCTGCCCGCTCCTCGAGGCGGCGAACCCGCGGCGGCGGTGCGTGACGCGCCTGTGGCGGGATGCGCGGCGATCCCGTGGTGTGCGCCGTGCGCCGGGATGCGCGGCCGTGGTGCGCCGTGCGCCTGCCGCGGGCCGCGCCGGTGGGCGTGTGGTCCCGCAACGTGCGCGGGTGCGCTGCTCCTGCGGCAGGTGCGTGGTGCACCTGTGGCACATGCGGTTTCGCGGCGGCCGCGGGCGCGGTGCGTTTGCGGCACGCGTGTGTGGTCACCCCGTGGCGCCCGCCGTTGGACCGTAACGGTCGCCTGTTGATCCTGTGGCACGCGCCGTGGACCTGTACGGGCGCCCGTCGATTCCGTGGTGCGCGCCGTGTGTCGCCGGTGCACCGGCGGCGCGTGGAGACGAGGAAGGCGTGGACGCCGTCCGTCCACGCCTTCCTCGCGATAGGCGGCTCGCGATCAGTCCTCGCTCTTGGCGGTGGGCAGCTTCTCCGCGATCAGCTTCATCACCGAGCTGTCGGTCAGCGTGGTGACGTCGCCGAGCGAGCGGTTCTCCGCCACGTCGCGCAGCAGCCGGCGCATGATCTTGCCGGAGCGGGTCTTCGGCAGCTCGGGCACGACCAGGATCTGCCGCGGCTTGGCGATCGGGCCGAGCGTCTTGGCCACGTGGGCGCGCAGCTCGGCGGCGATGTCGTCGCTCTCCTCCGCGGTGCCGCGCAGGATCACGAAGGCCACGATGGCCTGGGTGGTCACCGGGTCGGTGGCGCCCACGACGGCCGCCTCGGCCACCTTCGGGTGGCTGACCAGCGCGCTTTCGACCTCGGTCGTGGAGATGTTGTGCCCGGAGACGAGCATGACGTCGTCCACCCGGCCGAGCAGCCACACGTCGCCGTCCTCGTCGCGCTTGGCGCCGTCGCCGGGGAAGTACATCCCCTCGAACCGCGACCAGTAGGTGTCGACGTAGCGCTTGTCGTCGCCCCAGATCGTCCGGAGCATGGACGGCCACGGCTCGCGGACCACGAGGAAGCCGCCGCCGCCGTTCGGCACCGAGTTGCCCTGGTCGTCCACCACGTCGGCCGCGATGCCGGGCAGCGGCTGCATGGCGGCGCCGGGCTTGGCGGCCGTGACGCCGGGCAGCGGGCTGATCATGATCGCGCCGGTCTCCGTCTGCCACCAGGTGTCCACGACCGGGCAGCGGTTGGCGCCGATGTGCTCGCGGTACCAGACGTACGCCTCGGGGTTGATGGGCTCGCCGACCGACCCGAGCACCCGCAGGGACGACATGTCGTACTTCGCGGGGATGTCGTCGCCCCACTTCATGAACGTACGGATCGCCGTCGGGGCGGTGTAGAGGATCGTGACCTTGTACTTCTGCACGATCTCCCAGAAGCGGCCGCGGTGCGGGGTGTCCGGCGTGCCCTCGTAGATCACGCTGGTCGCGCCGTTGGCGAGCGGGCCGTACACGATGTAGGAGTGACCGGTGACCCAGCCGATGTCGGCGGTGCACCAGTAGATGTCGGTCTCCGGCTTGAGGTCGAAGACCGCGTAGTGGGTCCAGGCCACCTGGGTCAGGTAGCCGCCGGTCGTGTGCAGGATGCCCTTCGGCTTCCCGGTCGTGCCGCTGGTGTAGAGGATGTACAGCGGGTCCTCGGCGTCGTGCGGCACCGGCTCGTGCTCGGCCGGCTGGCGGTCCACGAGGTCGTGCCACCAGATGTCCCGCTCGTTCCACGCGATGTCCTGGCCGGTCCGGCGTACGACGACGACGTGCTTGACGCCGGGGCACTCGGCGACGGCCTCGTCGACGGTCGGCTTGAGCGCGCTGGGCGCGCCGCGGCGGAAGCCGCCGTCGGCCGTGACGACGACCTTCGCGTCCGCGTCATGGATGCGGCTCTTGAGCGCCGTGGCGGAGAAGCCGCCGAAGACCACCGAGTGGATCGCTCCGATCCGGGCGCAGGCCAGCATGATGATCGGCAGCTCGGGGATCATCGGCATGTACACGGCGACCCGGTCGCCCTTGCCCACACCCAGCTCCTGCAGCGCGTTCGCCGCCTTGGCGACCTCTTTCTGCAGCTCGGCGTAGGTGATCGTACGGCTGTCGCCCTCCGGCTCGCCCTCCCAGTAGTAGGCGACCTTGTCACCCCGGCCGGCCTCCACGTGGCGGTCGACGCAGTTGTAGGCGACGTTGAGCTTGCCGCCGAGGAACCACTTGGCGAAGGGCGGCTTCCACTCGAGCGTGGTGTTCCAGCGCTCCGCCCACGTCAGCCGCTCCGCGGCGCGCTCCCAGAAGGCGAGCCGGTCCCGGGCGGCCTCCTCGTAGGCGTCCGCCGTGACGTTCGCGGCCGACGCCAGGTCCGCCGGGGGCTCGAACCGGCGCGTCTCGCTCAGCAGGTTCGACAGCGTCTCCTGGGCTTCCTGACCGGGGGTCTCGGTGGCCACTCCGTACTCCTTCAGCGTCTCTAAGTTGTCTCTCGTTCGGCCGCCTCAGCCAAGCTGGGGTATGTCGTGTCCCACTTCACCAGGCGAACGGTGTCAAGTACAAGTAATCGGTGCGACGCGTTTTGTCTGATTAAAGGGCTATAGTCGGCAACTTATCGGTAGGCGGCCGTCGGGCCGAGACCGGTGTCGCCTTTGTGCGGTGAACGGCCACACCTCCTCGGCGAACGACGTTCTACCGGCGGGTAAGGTCGGTGCCTGTGAGCGATCCCCTGGCCGTGATCGCCGGGCTGCCCGGCGTGCCCGAAGCCGTACAGGAGGCCCGTGAGGCCGTCGACCGGCTCTACCGGCACCGGGTGCTGCGCCGGCGCAGTCCCGAGGTGACGGCCGAGTCGGCGCTGCGTGGCGCGCGTGCCTCCGCCGCGATCGAGGGCGTGGACGTCCCGCTCGAGCCGCTGCGCATGGGTGAGGTGACCGATCCCGTCGTGCAGGGCGCGCTGCGTGCCTCGGCCGAGGTCGGCCGGCTGGCCCCGACGTGGCGGTCCGCGCCGCGCCAGGTGCTCGCCCGGCTGCACGCGCTGGCGGCGGTCGGCCTGACCACCGAACCCGGCAGGCCGCGTACCACGTCGACGACCGTTGACCCGCTCGGGCTCGGTCCCGCGCCCGGCCCGGAGGAGACCGCGGCCCGGATGTCGGCCCTCGCCAACCTGATCACGGGCCCGACCACGGCACCCGCCCTCGTGCTCGCCGCGATCGTGCACGCGGAGCTGGTGGTGCTGCGTCCCTTCGGCGTGGCCGACGGCCTGGTCGCCCGCGCCGCCGAGCGGCTCACGCTGGTCGACCTCGGCCTGGACCCCAAGTCGCTGGCCGCCGTGGAGGTGGGCCACGCCGATCTCGGGGACGCGTATGCCGAGGGGCTCCGGGCGTATCTCAAGGGCACGAGCGAAGGCGTCGGTACGTGGGTGCGGCACTGTGCCTCGGCGGTGGTTCTCGGCGTCCGCGAGACGACGGCGATCTGCGAGGCCATGTCCCGCTGATCCGCCTCCCGCGCGGCCCGCGCGGATGGGTGAGGTCAATGGAGGACCGCGGGGCCGGTTTTCCGGTACGGCCGGGTCACCGGGCCGGGGAGGTTGTGCGGCCGCCTCGGGTGGCTCGTAGCGGGCGGATCCACCTGCCGTGCCGCCGTGGCGGAGATGCCCGGAACGCACAAGCAGACGGCGTCCCTGGTGTGGAACGCCGCCGCCAGTACGTGTCACCGGGTTACCAAGCGTGCACCTGAATCTGTCGGAGCGGGTCAAGCCCGTCTCGACACGCCTCCCGCGGCTGGTCGCGCGTGGGTGCCCGATGCCGTACGCGGACCCGCAGGTCCGTAATCCCTTTTTACGTCCGTTTCTCGAGGATGGAAACCCCCTGGTCCAAGAGCATTACCACATCACAGGGGTAATTTCTGCACCTTTGTTCCCGTTAGTGCCGTTTGTCGGCATAGAGGGCGCAATGGGTGACTCCGTGTGACTCTTGTCTCTACTCGTTGCAACCACGCCTGCCGACATGCCACACTGACTTTGGGAAAAAGTTTTACTCAGATTGGAGAGGGTTCTCGACGTACCTCTCGTGATCAGGCAGCATACGGTGTGTCTCTCCATACGGAACGGTGTGCGTCGCTAGGAGGCTCACGGACCCTTGCCACGCCCTGGCCGCTTGTTTAAAGCTTTCTTGTAATACGGGACCGGCTCTACCCCCCCAGAGCCGGACCGCTCGGCGACCCCCGCTCTCCCCCCCGGCGGGGGTCGCCCTTTTTGACGATCAACGAGTGGCGATTGTGGGACGTCCCGAACCGGGCGGCGTCGTCCACAGGTGGGGCGTTGTCCACAGAACGCGGTTCGGCCTCCGGGGCCGATTCCGGCATCGCGCATCGTGGTCATCCCGACGCGATCAGTCGTCCCGGATGACAGGGAGACGCCGATGCCACGCCCGCTGGCCATAACCGACGACCAGGAACTGCTCGACGATCTGCTGCGCATCGCCGCCGCCGCGGGGGTCGAACTCGAGGTGGTCCACGCTGCCGCGCACGCCCGGCCGTACTGGATCAGGGCGCCGCTGGTGGTGGTCGGCAGCGATCTGGCCGACGACCTCGCCGCCACGGGTCCGCCGCCCAGACAGAACGTGATCGTCGTGACGCGGACGACCGGTGATCCCGACATGTGGCGCAGGTGCGTCGCCGTCGGGGCGCACACCGTACTGGAACTGCCCGAGGCCGAGCGGCTCCTTGTCGAGGAGTTCGGCGACGCCGCCGAGCCCGCGACCAAGGCCGGCACGATCATCTGCGTCACCGGGGGGAAGGGAGGGGCCGGCGCCACGGTTCTCGCGGCGTCCTTGGCGCTGACGGCGTCCCGCCGGGGGCTGCGCACGCTCCTCGTCGACGCCGATCCGCTCGGGGGAGGCGTCGACGTCCTGCTCGGCCAGGAGGAGGCATTGGGCGCCCGCTGGCCCGACATCGTCGGAAGGGAAGGCAGGGTCAGCTTCGCCGCGCTCCAGGAGGCGCTGCCCACCTTCGGCGAGCTCACCGTGTTGTCGGCGCACCGCGGTGAGCCGGTGCGGATACCCAGGGAGGCCATGCGCGTCGTGCTCGACGCCGCGCGGCGCGGCTGCGACCTCGTCGTGGTCGATCTGCCGCGGCATGTCGGCGAAGGCGAGGCGGAGGCGCTCGGCAGGGCCACCGCGACGATCGCCGTCGTTCCCGCGGACCTGCGGGGAGCGCTCGCCGCGGCTCAGACGGTGACGCTGCTCCGGCCGGCGACCGGCGACCTGCGCCTGGTCATGCGCGCGGGAACACTCGCTCCGGAGGTCGTCGCGGCGTCTTTGTCGGTTCCGTGCGCGGGTGTGGTTCCGGAGGTGCGCGGACTCGTGGAGACGCTGGACCGGGGAGATCCGCCGCCGCTGCGCCGTTCTCCACTGGGCCGCTTCTGCGCCGAGCTGCTCGAGTCGCTCCTGGACGGGCTCCCCCGAAGCGACCGGCCCGGCCGGGCCGGACCGTTCGCCGCCGGGGCAGGTGAGCCATGACGGGCGAAGGTCCGGTAAGCGTTCCCGGGGTCGCCGCGGATTTGGTCGAGGCGGTCCGGGTCCGGCTGTCCCAGACCGGCGCCGCTCCCACCGCCGCCCAGGTGGCGGCGGCCCTGCGCGCGGAACGGGCGGTGCTCGGCGACGCCGAGATCCTGGCCGTCGCGCGCACACTGCGCGCCCATCTGATCGGCGCGGGCCCGCTCGAAGCCCTGCTGGCCGAGCCGGGCGTCACGGACGTCCTCGTCAACGGGCCGCGCGAGGTGTGGGTGGACGACGGCGACGGCCTGCGCAAAACGAACGTGACGTTCTCCGGGGACGACGAGGTCCGCAGGCTCGCCCAGCGTCTGGCCGCGGCAGCCGGGCGCCGCCTCGACGACGCCTGCCCCTACGTGGACGCCCGCCTGGCCGGCGGTGTGCGTCTGCACGCGGTCATCCCGCCGATCGCCCCCGAGGGAACCTGCCTGTCCCTCAGGCTGCCGTCGCGGCGGGCGTTCACCGTGGAGGAGCTCGCCACGCGGGACGGAGCCGTCGTGCTCCGCGCGATCATGGCGGCACGCCTGGCGTTCCTGGTCACCGGGGGCACTGGCACAGGAAAGACGACGATGCTCAGTGCCATGCTCTCCCTCGCGGACCCGGCGGAGCGGCTGCTGCTGGTGGAGGATTCCGCGGAGTTGCATCCCCTGCACCCCCACGTCGTACGGCTGGAGACCCGGCCACCGAACCTGGAAGGCGCGGGCGGGGTCGGGCTGCGCGATCTCGTACGGCAGGCTCTCCGGATGCGGCCCGACCGTCTCGTCGTGGGCGAGGTGCGCGGGCCGGAGGTCGTCGATCTCCTGGCGGCGCTCAACACGGGCCACGAGGGGGGTTGCGGAACACTGCACGCCAACAACGCCGCCGACGTGCCCGCGCGGTTGGAGGCCCTCGCCTGCGCGGCGGGGCTGTCGCGGGAGGCCGTGCACAGCCAGATCGCCGCCGCGCTCGACCTCGTCATCCACCTCGTCAGGGAGGCGGGCGGCGGCCGTCGCCGGGTGTCGGAGATCTGCGTGCTCGAACGCGCCCCGTCCGGTCTGGTGACGGCCGTTCCGGCTCTGACCTTCGATCCGGCCGGTCGGCCGCGCCGGGGCCCGTCCTTTGACGCGCTGCGAGCGCGCTGTCCGGCGTCATGGCCCTCATGACGCCGCGAGAGGCCCGGCGGAGCCGGAGCGGACGCCGGAGCGCGTCGCTCGCGGGTCGTCCGTCGAGAGGGCGCGTCGTGGTGTCGCCGAGGGCACCCTCATGGCGGGCCGGTGATCGCAGGGTGCCGGTCCCGGCAGCGCGGCGGAGGCGGTTGTGATGACCCCGCCGGGCGGGCCGGTCGGGCTGCTCGCGGTGCTCGCCGCCGCGATCGCGGCCTGGGTGTGGACCGGGCCGGACTCCGGTGCGGCGCGGCTGACATCGCTCACCGGGACGCGGCGGCCGAGACGGACGCGCAGGTTCTGGACGGCGCTCACCCGTCGTCCACGGCCGGGAGCGACCGCGGCGGCCTGGCGTGCGGCGTCCATCGAGCTGTGCCAGAGCTTGGCAGCCGAGTTGTCGGCGGGCAGACCTCCCGGCGACGCCCTCGTCCGCGCGATCTCCTCGGTCAGCCCGCCCGATCCGGCGGCACTCGCCCCGGTGATCGCCGCCGCCCGGGATGGCGGTGACGTCGCCGCGGCCTTGTCGGGCGCCGCGCCTGCCCGGGGCGGCGAGGGCCTGGTGCGACTGGCCGCGTGCTGGCGGGTGAGCGTGACCGTGGGAGGCGGCCTGACCGCACTGGTGGAACGGGTGTGCGCGTCATTGCGCGAGGCACAGGCCCACCGGGAGGAAGTGGCGGCCCAGCTCGCCGGGCCTCGGGCGACCGCCCGGATGCTGGCGGGCCTTCCCGTGCTCGGCCTGCTCATGGCCGCCGGGCTCGGCATGAATCCGCTGGCGTTCCTGGTCGGCGGTCCGGCGGGGATCGCTTGCCTCGTCATCGGGCTCGCCCTCGACGCCGCCGGCGTGTGGTGGACGCACAAGCTCGTCGTCCGCGCGGAGGAGCCGCCGGGTTCTCGGTAGGCGCCCGAGCGGGCGTCAGGTGCTCGTCGGGAGTGCCGTGGCGAAGACGGGGCCGCCATCCGGACGGCGGCGCACGGCCCACCGCAACCGGAGCGCGTGCGCTCGGCGGCGGTCGTGTGCGGTCAACGGGCGCGCGGCCCGACGGTCCGGTCGGAAAGGAGCACACATGATTGCCGTGCTGGCCGGGGCTTTGACCACGCTGGCGATGTTGGCGTGGCCGGGTGCGCGTTCGCCGGTTACGCGCCTGCGGGCCATCGTGTCGGCGTCCTCGCGGCAGGCGCCGGTCCCGGGGCCGCCCGGCCCCACGGGTGCGGACGCGGGCCCGTCGCGCCGAGGGGCGGCCGTGGCGGCACCCGCGGGACTCATGCTCTGCTTGCTACTCGGAGGGCCGGTGGGCGTGCTCGCGGGAATGGCCACGGCCATCGGCCTGTTCATCGCCGTCCGCAGGCGGGAGCCCGCCGAGATCAGGTGCCGCCGCGACCGTATCGCGGCCGACCTTCCCTTCGCCGTCGATTTGATCGTCGCCTGTCTCCGCGCCGGGCAACCGATGAGCGGAGCCGTCGAGACGACCGCCGTCGCGATATCGGGTCCGGTGGGCGAACGCCTTTCGTGGGTCGGCGCACAGATGCGCCTGGGCGCTCCTCCCGAGGAGGCGTGGGCCGCTCTGTCCGATGAACCGGCGCTCGCCGCACTGGCCAGGACGATGGTCCGGGCTGCTCAAAGCGGTGCGCCGGTGGCCGACGTGCTGACCCGGCTCGCCGACGACGCCCGGCATGCGGCTCGGGCGGCGGCCTCGGCCGCGGCGCGCAGGGTGGGCGTCCACGCCGTCGCACCGCTTGGGCTCTGTTTCCTCCCGGCCTTCGTTTTTCTGGGGATCATCCCCATGGTCGCGGGCCTGGCGGGGCAGATCCTCTTGCCATGAACAGCCTGTGGACACTGCCATCCACACCTGTGGATAGGGGGTAGGGGAAATCGCCCAAATAATCACGTACCCCTGCTTGTTGATCCACAGATTGAGGGGCGTCGCTGTGGATAACCGCTCTCGCGGAGCCCTTGTCCACAGAACCGAGTTCGGATCAGATCCTGCCGGCCGCGCTCGCGCAACCTGGCCTCGGCACGGGCGGAAAGGCCGCCCCGAGCAGGTCAGGAGGACCGATGAGCAAGCACGCCGCCACCGGCCGGAGGAGCCACATGAACACGTTTCCCCGGCGGCGAGACGGGGGCTCTGTGGGGCGCCACAGGGCTCGGCCGGCGCGATGGGCAGCACTTGTCCGCTCCATGCGGAGGGCGCTGCGCAGCCGCCTGATGCGGTCGTCCGCCGCGTTGCGGCGCCTCGCCGTCAGGGCCTCCTGCCGCGCGCGAGAGCTGAGCATTCAGTGGGCGGTGCAGGCCGGGACGAGGGCCGACGCGGGCATGTCGACCGCGGAGTACGCCGTCGGCACGATCGCCGCCTGCGGCTTCGCCGCCCTGCTTTGGAAGGTCGTCACCAGTGCCGAAGTGAGATCCATGCTCGCCGCGCTCATTCAGAAGGCGCTGAAGCTTGCCGCCTGAGGCCATCGGTGGCCTGCCGATATTCGGTGGCCTGCCGATATGAGGTGTCCGGCTTTCGCGCCGTCGGGACGGGCACTGGCGCCGATGCGATGAGGAGCAACGACGTCGCACCCCGCGCGCGGCCGTGGCGGGAGCGGGGCTCGGTGACCGCGGAGGCCGCTGTCGCCCTTCCCGCCCTCCTGCTGGTGCTGGCCACCGCGCTGTGGGCGGTGACGATCGTGGGCGCGCAGCTTCGATGCGTCGACGCGGCCAGGGCCGGCGCGCGAGCGGCCGCGCGGGGCGAGGCGACCGAGGAAGTACGCGCGGTGGTCCTCCGGCTGGCTCCCGAGGGCGCTGCGGTGTCCGTCCGCCCGGGAGCCGACACCACCCGGGTGGAGGTCATCGTCACCGTCCGGCCGCCGTTCAGGTCGCCGCTCCCGCCGGTTCGCCTCCGGGCCGTCGCCGTCTCCGACACCGAACCCGGCGTCATCCCCGCCATGACGGTGACCATCGGGGAGAACCGGACCATCAGGGGGAACCGGCCTTGAGCACGACGCAGATGCGGTTGCCGGCCGCCGGGGACGCCGCGTCGGTGCGAAACCGGCCTCCCCGTACGGCAAGGGGGTCTCGGAGGTATCCGGTGATGGCATGCCGCACCCGCGCAAAGGGAGTGCGTTCCGCGAGGGAAGGCGGCTCGGCGACCATCTGGGCGGTCGCCCTCATGACCGCGATTTGGGTAACGGCGATGGCCGTCGTCCAGGTGGGCGTCGCCCGTGTGGCGCGGCACCGGGCGCAGAGCGCCGCCGACCTCGGCGCGCTCGGCGCCGCTCGCGTGGCGCTGGCGGCCCCGGACGAGGCGTGTGACCGTGCGAAGGCGATCACGGCCGCCAACGGCGCGTCGCTGCGGTCGTGCTCGCTGTCGGGTGGAGTCGCCGAGGTCGTGGTGGCGGTGCGGTTCGCCGTCCCCCTCCTCGGCCCGACGGCGGGCCGCGCGGCCGCCCCCGCCCGCCCCGGCCCCCCCCCCCCCCGGGGGTCGCCCCCCCACCCCCCCCGGCGGGGGGCGGGCGCGGCCGCGCGGCCCGGCCCGGTCGGCGCCCTCGCCTGAGGATGATCGCCCATCACCGATGGCGTTTCCGCTGATGGTTGCCGTTGAGCCGCCGTCGGGCGCCACCAGTCGATTTGGGTATTACCGACATTGGGTGCATTTTGCTCTCCCGTAATGGCAATTGCTTGTGTCGCAATCGAATCACGACTTCTTAGACATACGGTCCAAGAGCGGACGGGTGTCGTACAGTGCCGCGTACTCTCAGTCGCCGTGCGCGTTGCGCCGAGGCGGCCAGGACGGGCGGTTCTCCATGAAGGGATGCGTCGTGACCAGGGTTCGCAGGCTGGGCACAACGGCGATGATCGTTTCGATTGCTCTGGCGTCCGCGCTGACGATCGGTGCCGCACCGGCCAACGCCGCCGACGCCGAAATCCTGTCCCCCTCGGACGGGGCGGTCATCAAGTCGTCCGGTCCGGTGACCGTGTCCGCGAGGACGGACTGGTACCAGATCAGCATGTCCCTGTACGTCGAGGGCCCGTCCGTGCCCCGGCAGAAGGTCGCTTCTGGTGGTGCGAACCAGACGATCAGCGGGTCCTTCGACCCGGGGAACGCTCCCAACGGCACGTTCACGGTGACCCTGACCGGCGAGGTCACGCACAAGACCTACGCCACCTCGACGTTCCTGCTCAGCCGCCCGCCGGCGACTCCCTCCGGGGTCGAAGCACAGCTCAAGAACCCCTCGACGATCGAGGTCAGCTGGGCCAAGGGCGCCGAACCGGATCTTCAGTCCTACGAGATCGCCTCGGTCAAGGCCGGTAAGTCCGGCTCCGTGTCCGCGGACTCCGCGTGCTCCGGTTTGAGCTGCCGTGCGGCCCTCTCGCTGCCGGCTGGTCTGGGCGGGCAGAAGGTGGACGTCTCGGTCCGCGCGTTCCGATCGGACGGCACCGGCGGCACCGTCGCATCCCAGCGCTCCCGGGCGGCGTACGTGACCGTTCCGGCTCTGAAACCGTCCCCGAGTCCATCTCCTAAATCGTCGAAGAAGCCGGCCCAGGCGGCCGCCAAGCCGTCCACCCTCAAGACTTCCGTGACGCACCAGCCCACCGCGGTGGCGAATCCGCAACCGGCGCTGCCGAAGGACACCGCGCTGCCCAAGGGCACCGACCTCACGCTGCCGGAGGCGAATGGCGGCGGCGACCAGACCGAGCCGATGGTCGCCCCCGAAAAGGTCGGCGATCCCAAGATGACGGCCCAGTCCTCTGTTACGCCGAGCGACGGTCTCAGCGTGGGTGTGTACATCGCGCTGGCCGTGGTCCTGCTGCTCACGGGCGTGAACCTGGGCGCCATGCTGCGGCGCAAGGGCATTCTCGGGGACACCGCGGGCGATGCACTGGCCGCTGGAGTGGCGGCGCAGCCGGCGATCGAGAAGACGTCCGCCTCGCCCCAGTCCGCCGCGGTGGCCGCCGACGCGGCTGCGCTCAACGGTGCTCCCACGGCCAAGGCCCGGCGGCCCATGCCCCTTCGGCGTCCCTCGGTCATCCTGGCCAGGCCCAAAAGCCACGAGAGCCTCCCGGAGACGCAGGCCGACACTGAGACCGACCTGACCACGGTCTCCTCGACGGCCGTGAGCACGACGGAGAGCGAGCCTTCGGTTACGAGCACATCCGTGTCGGAGAGCGGCCCCGGGAGTGAAAGCGCAGTCGGGGGTGAGGGCGTCCCTGGGGCGGACGGCGCGTCCGCGGCCGTGGGCACGAGCGCGGGGGAGGGCGTTTCAACGAGTGCGGGCGTGTCCGTGACGGAGAGC
>JADGHC010000105.1 GCA_019689655.1 Microbispora sp. | reverse complement strand
TGCTTCAGATGTGTATATGAGTCTGGTACGGGTGGGCCGGTCTCGTGGCGGGAGCCCTCGCGGCCCGCAGGTCACGCGGCGGGGCCCGATAGCCTGGGCGCGTGCCCGACTCGCCGTACACCGATCTCGACCGGCCTCCGCTGTCGGAAACCGCGCTGACCAGGGCGCTGGTGCGCCCCGGCTCGCTGTGGTCGTCCATCCGCGTCGTCGAGGAGACCGGCTCGACGAACGCCGACCTGGCCAGGACCGTGCGCGACGACCCGCCCGAGGGCGCCGTGCTCGTCGCGGAGTCGCAGGTCGCCGGGCGGGGCCGGCTGGGCCGCGCGTGGAGCGCGCCGCCGCGTTCGGGGCTGACGTTCTCGATGCTGCTGCGGCCGGAGGTGCCGCCCGTCCGGCAGGGCTGGCTGGCGCTGCTGGTCGGCGTCGCCGCCGCCTCGGCCGTGCGGAAGGTCGCGGAGATCGACGTACGGCTCAAGTGGCCCAACGACCTCATGGTGGGGGAGCGCAAGCTCGCCGGCATCCTGGCCGAGCGGGTGGACCGCATGGTGGTCGTCGGCATGGGGCTCAACGTCTCGCTACGCCCCGGGGAGCTGCCCGTGGAACGGGCCACGTCCCTCGCGATCGAAAACGCCGTCTGCACCGACCGCGACCCGCTGCTGCGCGCGATCCTGCGGGAGATCGAGTCGCACTACCGCGAGTGGCGGGACGCCGGCGGCGACCCGGACGCCTCGGGCCTGCGCGCCGCCTACCTCGCCCGCTCGTCCACCGTGGGCCGGGAGGTCCGGGTCGAACTGCCCGGTGAGCGGGTGCTGACCGGCCTGGCCACCGGCGTGGACGAGTCCGGCCACCTGCTCCTGCGCGCCGGGGACGAAGAACACGTGCTCAGCGCGGGCGACGTCGTCCACGTCCGCGGGGAGGCGTCGCCCGGCCCGCCGAGCTGACCGAACGCATGCAATCGACCGGCGATCGTGTCACGATTTGCGCCATGGCTCTCCCCGAGGAATACCTGGCCGACGGCGAGCGGATCATTTTGTCCTTCCACCCGCACTGGAAGCGGCTGGTCCTGCCGTTCCTCGCGCTCATCGTCGTGGTGGCCGTCGTCGTCACGGCCTTCATCCTGATTCCCGGCGACTACGAATACGCGGTATTCGCCCGCGGCACCGTGGCCGTGGTCGCCTTCGTCGCACTGGTTCTGTGGACGCTCATCCCCTATCTGCGCTGGGTGACGACGTCCTACACGCTGACCTCGCACCGCTTCGCGATCAGCACGGGGGTGCTGAACAAGTCGGAGGACGACATCCCGCTGGCCAAGGTGAGCAGCGTGAGCTCCGACCAGCGGCTGATGGAGCGGATCCTGGGGTGCGGCACGCTCCGGGTCGAATCGGCGTCGGAGAAGGGTGACATCGAATATCGGGACATCCCGCATATCCAGCGCGTACGGCACGAGCTGTTCCGGCTGGTGGACGACGCCGCGGACGGAACCATCGACGGGGATTGAGCACGGGCCGCCCGGCGGAGCGGGCCCGGACGAGACAGCCGAGCAGGACACGGAGGGGGACGTGGACACAGGCGGGCGCCCCGGCGCCGACGATGTGCGGCGGCTATTCCTGGGGCCGCCGCCGGCCTACACGCGGCGGCAGGTCGCCGAGGCGGCCGGCATCCCGCAGGATCTCGCCGCGCGGATCTGGCGGGCCCTCGGCTTCGCCACGTTCGCCGACGACGCCGTGGCGTTCACCGAGGCCGACCTCGCGGCCCTGCACCGCATCCGCGACCTGCTCGACTCGGAGATGCTCGACGAGCGGACCGTGATCCGCATGGCCCGGGCCCTCGGCCGTACGACCGCCAGGCTCGCCCAGTGGCAGGCCGAGATCATGGTCGACGCGCTGATCGAGCCGGGCGCGCGGGCGGGTGAGGACGCGCTGCGGCAGGTGATGGACACCGTCAGCCGCCTGCTGCCGGACTTCGAGCAGACGCTGGTGCACGTGTGGCGGTCCCAGCTCGCCGCGACCGCGAGCCGCCTGGTCTCCCTCGCCGAGCCCGGCGAGGACGCCTCGCCGACCCGCCCGAAGCTCGGCGTCGGGTTCGCCGACCTCGTCGCCTTCACCCGCGTGTCCCGCGAGCTGGACGAGCTGGCGCTGGCCGACCTGGTCGAGGGGTTCGAGTCGCGGGCCTCCGACGTGATCGCCGCACATGACGGGCGGCTGGTCAAGACGCTCGGCGACGAGGTGCTGTTCACCGCCGCGGACCCGAAGACCGCGGCCTTCATCGCGCTCGACCTGCTCGACGAGCTCAAGCGGGACGCGGAGGGGCCGGACGTGCGGGTCGGGCTGGCGTACGGGCCGGTGCTCCCGGCGATGGGCGACGTGTTCGGCACGACGGTCAACCTGGCGGCGCGCTTGACGGCCATCGCCAGACCGGGGACGATCCTCGCCGACACCGAGCTGGCCGCGGGCCTCGCCGGAGCGCCCGGCGTCGACCTGGTCAAGCTCCGCCGTCGTCCGGCCCGCGGGCTCGGCGTGGTGGAGCCGTATGTTCTGAGGAGATCCAGCCGAGAAAGTTGAGGTGCGGGACATGCCGTACGAAGTGCAGGGCGTGGTGGCGCGCGGCAAGGGACAGCCGGTGACGCTGGAGACGGTGCTCGTGCCGGACCCGGGGCCCGGTGAGGCGGTGGTCAAGGTGCAGGCCTGCGGGGTCTGCCACACCGACCTGCACTACCGCGAGGGCGGCATCAACGACGACTTCCCGTTCCTCCTCGGGCACGAGGCGGCCGGTGTGGTCGAGGCGGTCGGCGAGGGGGTGACCGACGTCGCCCCGGGCGACTACGTGATCCTCAACTGGCGCGCGGTCTGCGGCGCCTGCCGCGCCTGCCTGCGGGGGCGGCCGTGGTACTGCTTCAACACCCACAACGCCACGCAGAAGATGACGCTGGCCGACGGCACCGTGCTCAGCCCGGCGCTCGGCATCGGCGCCTTCCTGGAGAAGACCCTGGTGGCGGCCGGGCAGTGCACGAAGGTCAACCCGGCGGCCAAGCCGGCCGTCGCCGGTCTGCTCGGCTGCGGCGTGATGGCCGGTCTCGGGGCCGCGATCAACACCGGCGGGGTGACCCGGGGCGACAAGGTGGCGGTGATCGGCTGCGGTGGGGTGGGCGACGCGGCCATCGCGGGCGCGCACCTGGCCGGGGCGACCACGATCATCGCGGTCGACGTGGACGACACCAAGCTCGAATGGGCCCGCCGGTTCGGCGCCACGCACACGGTGAACTCCCGTACGACCGATCCGGTGGAGGCCATCCGCGAGCTGACCGGCGGGTTCGGCGCCGATGTGGTGATCGAGGCGGTGGGCCGTCCGGAGACGTACAAGCAGGCGTTCTACGCCCGCGACCTGGCCGGGACGGTCGTGCTGGTCGGCGTGCCGACCCCGGAGATGACGCTGGAGCTGCCGCTGCTCGATGTGTTCGGCCGCGGCGGCGCGCTGAAGTCCTCCTGGTACGGCGACTGCCTGCCCAGCCGCGACTTCCCCATGCTCGTGTCCCTTTACCGGCAGGGACGGCTCGACCTCGACGCGTTCGTCACCGAGACGATCGCGCTCGACCAGGTCGAGGAGGCGTTCGAGAAGATGCACCGCGGCGAGGTGCTCCGCTCCGTCGTCACCCTGTGACCCGCCTCTTCCGACGACCTGCCGCTTACGACGACCTGCTCCCCACGATGACCGGCCTCCCGCATCGGGCGGCTGCACAACCGGCTTTTCCCTGACATCTTGATCCGCGACGCGCTAGGCACGACTGCTGCGCACGACCCTCAGGAGCCATTAGTGAGCACCACGAGCCTGCCCCCCAGCCTGATGGCCACGCTGCCCGGCGACTTTTACACCGACCCCGAGGTCTTCGCGCTGGAGCAAAAGCGCATCTTCGAGTCGATGTGGTTCTGCGTGGTACGGGCCGCGGACCTCCCCAAGCCCGGGGCGTTCAAGACCGTGCAGGTCGGCACCGAGAGCATTCTGATCACGCGGGCGCGGGACAACTCGATCCGCGCGTTCTACAACGTCTGCCGCCACCGTGGCGCCCGCATCTGCACCGAGGAGTCCGGCGAGGTCAAGCGGGCCTTCCAGTGCCCCTACCACGCCTGGACCTACGACCTCGAGGGCAAGCTCATCGCGGCCCCCAACCTCACCAAGATGCCCGACATCGACCGGGTCGAGTACGGCCTGGTCAACGTGGCGGTGCGGGAATGGCTGGGCTACGTGTGGGTCTGCCTGGCCGACGAGCCGCCCTCCTTCGAGGACACCGTGCTCGGCGACGTGCGTACGCGCCTGGGCGACCTGGTGTCGCTCGAGAACTACGACGTCGCCAACCTCGCCGTCGGCCGGCGCATCGTCTACGACGTGAAGGCCAACTGGAAGCTGATCGTCGAGAACTTCATGGAGTGCTACCACTGCGCGACGATCCACCCCGAGCTGACCGAGGTGCTGCCGGAGTTCGCCGACGGCTACGCGGCGCAGTACTACGTGGGGCACGGCGCGCTGTTCGGCGAGAACATCCAGGGCTTCACGGTCGACGGCTCCGAAGGGTTCGACCGGATTCCGACGATCACCGAGGAGCAGGACCGGCGCTACTACGCCATCACGATCAAGCCGCAGGTGTTCGTCAACATGGTGCCCGACCATGTCATCCTCCACCGGATGTTCCCGCTCGCGGTCGACCGTACAGTGGTGGAATGCGACTGGTTGTACCTTCCGGAGGTCGTGGCGTCGGGCAAGGACGTCAGCCATTCGGTGGAGCTGTTCCACCGGGTCAACCAGCAGGACTTCGAAGCGTGCGAGCGTACCCAGCCCGCGATGAGTTCCCGCACGTACGCCAAGGGCGGCGTGCTGGTGCCGAGCGAGCACCACATCGGCCTGTTCCACGATTGGGTGCGCGAGAAGCTCGGCCGATGAGTTTGCCCCGCCGATGAGGTTGGAGGAGATGCGAGGTGACGCGTAAGGCCCCTCGGGAGGACATCGGAGACGAACGCCTGGAGATTCACCCGCCCAAGACCTGGGCGGGCGGGGTCCCGGCGGTCGGCCACGCACTCGGCACGGCGTACCGGCAGATGGGCGCGGGACGGACGGCGCTCACCCTGCTACGGGTGAACCAGAAGTCCGGCTTCGACTGCCCGGGGTGCGCCTGGCCGGAGGGCGACCACCGCAGTCCCGCCGAGTTCTGCGAGAACGGCGCGAAGGCGGTGGCCGAGGAGGCGACGGTACGCAGGGTCACCCCCGCGTTCTTCGCCGAGCACTCGGTGGAGGAGCTGGCCCGGCGCAGCGACTACTGGCTGGGCCAGCAGGGCAGGCTCACCGAGCCGATGTACAAGCCCGCGGGCTCCAGCCACTACGAGCCGATCTCCTGGGAGGACGCCTTCCGGGTCGTGGCGCGCGAGCTGCGCGCGCTCGACCACCCCGGTCAGGCCGTCTTCTACACCTCCGGGCGTACCTCCAACGAGGCGGCCTTCGTCTACCAGCTTCTCGTCCGCCGATTCGGCACCAACAACCTGCCCGACTGTTCCAACATGTGCCACGAGTCGAGCGGCTCGGCGCTGACCGAGACGCTCGGCGTCGGCAAGGGGACGGTGCTTCTGGAGGATCTGCACCGGGCCGACCTCATCTTCGTGGTCGGCCAGAACCCCGGCACCAACCACCCGCGGATGCTCACCGCGCTGGAGCGCGCCAAGCACAACGGGGCGCGGATCGTGGCGGTCAACCCGCTGCCGGAGGCGGGGCTGCTGCGCTTCCGCAACCCGCAGCGGCCCTCCGGCGTGGTGGGCGCCGGGACGGCGCTGTCCGACCGGTTCCTGCAGATCCGGCTGGGCGGCGACCTGGCGCTGTTCAAGGCGCTGTCGCTGCTGCTGCTCGAGGCCGAGGACGCCGCGCCCGGCACGGTGCTGGACCGCGAGTTCATCGAGGCGCACACGCACGGCTTCGAGGACTGGGAGAAGCACGTACGCCGGCTCGACTGGGCCGAGGTGCTCGAGGCCACCGGGCTGACCCGCGCCGAGATCGAGGAGACGGCCCGCGACGTGCTGGCGGCCAAGTCGGTCGTGGTCTGCTGGGCGATGGGCCTCACCCAGCACCGCAAGTCGGTCCCCACGATCAGGGAGATCGTCAACTTCCTGCTGCTGCGCGGCAACGTGGGGCGTCCCGGCGCGGGCGTGTGCCCCGTGCGCGGGCACTCCAACGTGCAGGGCGACCGGACGATGGGCATCTACGAAAAGCCCAGGCCGGAGTTCCTCGACGCGCTGGAGCGCGAGTTCGGCTTCCCGCCGCCGCGTGAGCACGGCTATGACACCGTGGAGGCCATCCGGGCCATGCGCGACGGGGACGCCAAGGTGTTCTTCGCGATGGGCGGCAACTTCGTCGCGGCCACGCCGGACACCGCCGCGACCGAGGCGGCCCTGCGCAGTTGCCGGCTCACGGTGCAGGTGTCGACCAAGCTGAACCGCTCGCACGCCGTGTGCGGCGAGCAGGCCCTCATCCTGCCCACGCTCGGCCGTACCGAGCGGGACGTCCAGGCCGGCGGCGAGCAGTTCGTCACGGTCGAGGACTCGATGGGCATGGTGCACGCCTCGCGCGGGCGGCTGCGCCCGGCGTCGGACGCGCTGCTGTCGGAGGTGGCGATCGTGTGCCGGCTGGCCCGCGAGCTGCTCGGCGACGACCCGCATGTGCCGTGGGCCGAGTTCGAGGCCGGGTACGACGCGATCAGGGACCGCATCGAGCGGGTGGTGCCCGGGTTCGACGACTTCAACGCGCGGGTGCGCAGGCCGGGCGGCTTCGTGCTGCCGAACGCGCCCCGCGACGAGCGCCGCTTCCCCACGGTCACCGGGAAGGCGAACTTCACCGTCAACGAGCTCGAGGTGCTGCGCGTGCCCCCGGGCCGTCTGCTGCTGCAGACCATCCGCAGCCACGACCAGTACAACACCACGATCTACGGGCTCAACGATCGCTACCGCGGCATCGCCAACGGGCGGCGGGTCGTGTTCGTCCACCCCGACGACCTGGCCGAGCGCGGCCTCGCCGACGGCGACATGCTGGACATCATCAGCGAGTGGCCGGACCGCGAGCGCGTGGCCGAGGGCTTCCGTGCCGTCGCCTATCCGACGGCCCGGGGCTGCTGCGCGGCGTACTTCCCGGAGACGAACGTGCTGGTGCCGCTGGACTCGGTGGCGGAGACGTCGAACACGCCCACGTCCAAGAGCATCGTCGTACGGCTGCGGCGTGCGGCGAAAGGCGCGGCGAAGGAGACGGCCGCCGCGGCGCCGGAGGGCCGTTAGCCGCCGAGGCGGCGGCTGATCTCCGCGGCGCCCTCGACGAGGATGGGCGCTACCTCGCGCATGCGCTCCTCGCTGAACCGATAGGCGGGCCCGGACGCGCTGACCGCCGCGACGACCTCTCCGCGGAAGGAGCGGACGGGGGCGGCCAGCGCGTTCAGGCCCTCCTCCAGCTCCTCCAGCGACATGGCGTAGCCGCGCTCGCGCACCTGCGCCAGCTCCCGCTCCAGGGCCTCCACCGAGGTCACCGTGTTCGGCGTGTAGCGCTGCAGGCCGGCGGCGCGCAGCAGGTCCGCGCGGCGCTGCCGGTCCACGTACGCCAGGAGGACCTTGCCGCTCGACGTGGCGTGCAGGGGGGTGAGCTGGCCCACCCAGTTGTAGGTGGTGACGGCGGCGGGGCCGCGCACCTGATCGAGGTTGACCGCGTAGTGGGAGCGCAGGACGGCGATGTTCACCGTCTCGCCGATCTCCTCGGCCAGGCGGTGGCAGACGGGCCTGCTCTGCTGGGTGACGTCCATCCGCGTGGAGACGCTGCCCGCGAGGCGGACCAGCCCGAAGCCGAGGCGATATTTGCCGCGGTCTTCGGCCTGCTCGACGAGCCCGCGCGATTCGAGGGCGCCGAGCAGGCGGAACGCGGTCGACTTGTGCACGTCGATCTCGGCGGCGATCTCGGTGACCCCCGCCTCCCCGCGCTCGGCGAGGATCTCCATGATGCTGATCGCCCGGTCCACGGACTGCACGCCGCCGTTGGCCTCGCTCCTGGCGGAAGCGTCGCTGCTCACACATACCTCCGTAGGAAGCCCGGTCCTTCAGCCTCAGGCGAGGGAGGAAGTCAAGCGAGACTGTAGCGCTTCACGCTATGGCCAGGAGATGCGGCCGCCGGTCGCGGGGGGATGTGGGCGTTATGTGCTCCGGCCGCGCCCGCCCGAGGGAAGCCGCGGTCAGCGGAAGACGACCGTGCGGTCGCCGTTGAGGAGGACCCGGCTCTCGCTGTGCCAGCGTACGGCCCGGGCGAGCACCTGCGCCTCCACGTCCCGGCCCACGGTGACCAGTTCGGCGGGGTCGAGCGAGTGGTCGACCCGGGCCACGTCCTGCTCGATGATCGGCCCCTCGTCGAGGTCGGCGGTGACGTAGTGCGCGGTGGCGCCGATCAGCTTGACGCCGCGCGCGTGGGCCTGGTGGTACGGCTTGGCGCCCTTGAACCCCGGCAGGAACGAGTGGTGGATGTTGATCGCCCGGCCCTCCAGCCGCTTGCACATGTCGTCGCTGAGGATCTGCATGTAGCGGGCGAGCACCACGAGGTCGATGTCGAGCTCCTCGGTCAGCTCCAGGATGCGCTGCTCGGCCTCGGGCTTGGTCTCGGGGGTGACGGGCACGTGGTGGAACGGCACGCCGTAGAACTCGGCGAGGGGTTCGAGGTCCCGGTGGTTGGAGACGATCGCGGGGATCTCGACGTTCAGCGCGCCGACCCGCTGGCGGTAGAGCAGGTCGTTCATGCAGTGGCCGAACTTCGACACGAGCACCAGCGTTCTCGTCGGGGTCGTGGCATCCCTGAGCTGCCAGCTCATGTGGAAGGAGTCGCCGACGTAGGAGAAGCCGCGGCGCAGTTCCTCGATGTCGTCGCGCCCGTCGGGCACGGTGAAATGGACCCGCATGAAGAAGCGGCCGTTCGTCCGGTCGTTGAACTGCTGGCTCTGCAGGATGTCGCCCGCGTGCTGCACGAGGAAGCCGCTCACCGCGTAGACGATCCCCGGCTTGTCCACGCAGGAGAACGTAAGGACGAACTCGCGACCCGGGCGAGCGGACATGGAGCCTCCTGAGTGCGCAATACGCAACATGGTGACGTATACGCAACAGAGTGACCCCTCCGGGGGGACTGGTCAAGAGCCTGGTGCGTAATTCGCGTAGAGTTGTGCCATGAGCAACGGGTCGGGGGACGCAGCGGTACAGTCCGTCGACCGCGCACTCACCATCCTGAAGTTGCTCGCCAGAGACGGTGAGCTGGGCGTCAGCGAGCTGGCGGCCAGGCTCGGGGTGCACAGATCCACCGCGTTCCGCCTGGTGGCGACGCTGGAGAGTCACGATCTGGTCGAGCAGGACAGCGAGCGCGGCAGATACCGGCTCGGGGTGGGCGTGGTCAGGCTCGCCGGAGCGACCAGCGCCCGGCTCGACCTGGTGCGCGAGAGCCGCGCCGTCACGCCGGCGCTCGCCCGCACGGTGGGGGAGACCGTCAACGTGGCCGTCCTCGCCGGGCGAGAGGCCCTGTACGTCGACCAGGTCGCCGGCCCGTCCGCGCTCCAGCTGCACAACTGGGTGGGCCAGCGGATCCCCCTGCACGCGACGTCCAACGGCAAGGTGCTGCTCGCGCACGCCCCCGCCGCGCTGTGCGATGAGGTGATCGCCGCCGGGCTGCCCGCCCTCGCCGCGCGGACCGTCACCGATCCCCGCCGGCTGCGCGAGGAACTGGCCGAGGTGCGCCGCCGCGGGTACGCGACGGCGGTGGACGAGCTGGAGGACGGTCTGACCGCGGTCGCGGCGCCGATCCTGGGCGCGGACGGCTCCGTCATCGCCTCGCTCAGCGCGTCCGGTCCCACCTTTCGGATGCCCGAAACCGCCATCGCCTCGGTGGCGAAGCAGGTCATGGCGGCGGCCGATGAGGTATCTGCGCGCATGGGCTGGTTTGGGGCTTCGGTTTAAAAAAGGCGAAGAAGCCTTGACTGTCCGCGAGTGCCGGGTCGATTCTGTTCCTCGATAAGCAAACGGGTGCGTAATACGCAACCAATGCGCTTGCTTTGTCGTGGCGACCGGAAGGCACTGCCTATGGCAGACCTCTTCATCGGTGGCGCCTGTAACGACGTTGTCGCAGGTGAACGCCGTACCACCAGATGTCCGGCCGACGGCCCGGCGCCGCGGACCGCCCGGAAGGCGGCGCCCGCACCGGCCGTGGGGGACGCCCTCGTGCCCGCGCCGGGCGTGTCCCCGTCCCTGTCCCCGGCGCCGGCCGCGCGGCGGAGCCCGGTGACGCCCGTGACGAGCCCGTGACGAGCAGCGCGATGAACAGCGGGACGAGCCGCCCGGGACGACGAGCAGCGCGACGAGCAGGGCGACGACCAAGGAGTGCGAGCCAATGACCGTACCCTCAGTGGCCGAGCAGGAGAGACCCACGACGGCGCCGGGCGGTGACAGGCCGACGGTCCTCGATGTACGCGGCCTGTGGAAGGTCTTCGGGCAGCGGGCCGACCGCATCGTCGGCACGCCGCTGGCCGCGCTCGGCCGCGCGGAGCTGAAACGGGAGACCGGGTGCGTGGCCGCGGTGCGGGACGTCTCCTTCTCGGTGCGCCGGGGTGAGGTCTTCGTCGTCATGGGCCTGTCCGGTTCGGGCAAGTCGACGCTCGTACGCTGCCTGAACCGGCTGGTCGAGCCGACGGCGGGCGAGGTCCTGCTCGACGGCGAGGACGTGCTGGGCTACGCGGGACGGCGGCTGCGCGAGCTGCGCCGCCACCGCTTCGGCATGGTGTTCCAGCACTTCGGCCTGCTGCCGCACCGGCGGGTCCTGGACAACGTGGCCTTCGGCCTGGAGATCAGGGGCGTGAAGAAGGCCGACCGCCTGGCCCGCGCGCAGGAAGTGCTCGAACTGGTGGGCCTCGCCGGGTTCGAGGGCTCCTACCCCGACCAGCTCTCCGGCGGCATGCAGCAGCGGGTCGGCCTGGCCCGCGCCCTCGCGGTGGACCCCGAGGTGCTGTTCTTCGACGAGCCGTTCTCCGCGCTCGACCCGCTGATCCGGCGGGAGATGCAAAACGAGGTCATCCGCCTGCACCACGAGGTCGGCAAGACGATGATCTTCATTACCCACGACCTCAGCGAGGCGCTCAAGCTCGGCGACCGCATCCTCATCATGCGCGACGGCGAACTCGTGCAGATGGGCACCCCGGACGAGGTGGTCGGCGCCCCCGCCGACGACTACGTGCGCGACTTCGTCAGCGACGTCCCCCGCTCCGACGTCCTCACGCTGCGGTGGATCATGCGCGACGCCGCGCCCGACGACCCTCTCGACGGTCCGGAGCTGAGCCCGGACACCGTCATCCGCGACGCGGCGCGCACGGTCCTGTCCGCGGGGCGCCCGGTCAAGGTGGTGCGCGACGGCACCCTGCTCGGCGTGGTCACCGCGGCGGAGGTACTCGAAGTCATCGCGGGGCCGGGTGGGCGAGACTGATGGTGGCACTCAGCACGACGGTGACGCGCCGCTTCCCCCCGCGAAAGTACGTCGCGGGCGTGGTCGTCGTCGCATGGATTCTGCTGTGGGCGGTCCTGAACGGCCGCGACACCCTCCCGCTGGGCGGTGCGCAGCTCACCACCGTGCACACCCGGCTCGGCGAAGCCGCCGACGTGATCGACGCGAACCGCAACAGCAACCCGCTGTTCCTGTATCTCGTCAACTACATCCGGCTCTTCCTCGACACCGCGGTGACGTTCGTGCAGGCGCTGATCAGCCAGCCGTCCTTCGGACGTCCCGTGCCGCTCGTCGGCTGGCTCGGCGTGACGGGCGTCGCGACGGCGATCGCCTACCTGTACGGCAACCGCAAGGTCGCGGTGCTGACCGCCGCCGGGTTCGCGTCGTTCGGCCTCCTCGGGCTGTGGGAGGAGAGCATGGACACGCTCGCCCTCACGCTCACGGCCGTCGTCCTGTCGCTGGTCGTCGGCATCCCCCTCGGCGTCTGGGCCGGGCTCAGCGACCGGTTCAACCGGATCGTCACGCCGGTGCTGGACTTCATGCAGACGATGCCGACGTTCGTCTACCTGGCGCCGCTCACGCTCTTCTTCCTGATCGGACCGGCCAGCGCCACCGTCGCGACGATGATCTACGCGATCCCGCCCGCGATCCGGCTCACCGCGCACGGCATCAGGCAGACCCCGCCGGCCACGCTCGAGGCCGCCGAGTCCCTCGGCGTCACCGGCGGCCAGGCGCTGCGCAAGGTGCGGCTGCCGCTGGCCAAGCGGACGATCGTGGTCGGGATCAACCAGACCATCATGGCCGCCCTGTCCATGGCGACGATCGCCGCGCTGATCGACGCGCCCGGCCTCGGCAAGACCGTGCTCAAGGCGCTGCAGACGCTCGACGTGGGCACCGCCTTCAACGCCGGGCTGGCCATCGTGATCATGGCGATCGTGCTCGACCGGGTGACCTCGGCCGCCAGCCGCCGGGTGGAGATCGCCCACCGCACCGGCAGGGTGGGCCGCCCGCTGCTGCGCCGGGTGGAGATCACCGTGACCGCGGCCGTGGCCGCCGTGCTCGTCTACCTCTCCCACACCTACGTCTGGGCCGCGGAGTTCCCCGGCGACGCCGACCTCGGCTCGTACGTGCGGCGCGGCGCCGACGCCGCGAGCGCCTGGGCGCAGGACGCGCTGGTCGCCTACACCAACGGACTGAAGAACTTCATCACCTCCGCCCTGCTCAACCCGTTCGAGGCGCTGCTCGGCGGGTCGCCGTGGTGGCTGATCGCCCTGGCGGCGGCCGCGCTCGCGCTGCTGCTCGCGGGCGTGCGCGCGGCGCTCACCGCCGCGGTGGGCTGCGGGCTGCTCGTCGCGCTCGGGCTGTGGCACGACAGCATGGTCACGCTGGCCTCCACGCTGGTCGCGACCCTCCTCGTGATGGTCCTCGGAGTGGTTCTCGGGGTGTGGATGGGGCGCAGCGACCGGGTCGACCGCGTGCTGCGGCCGGTGCTCGACGCCGGTCAGACCATGCCGGCGTTCGTCTACCTGGTGCCGATCCTCGGACTGTTCGGCGCCACCCGGTTCACCGCCATCATCGCGGCCGTCGTGTTCGCCGCGCCGGTGTCGGTGAAGCTGGTCGCCGAAGGTGTGCGCGGGGTGCCGCACACCGTCGTGGAGGCGGCGACCGCGGGCGGCGCCGGCACCTGGCAGCTCATCTCCAAGGTGCAACTGCCCATGGCCCGCGCCGCGATCACGCTCGCGGCCAGCCAGGGCCTCATCTACGTGCTGTCGATGGTCGTCGTCGGCGGCCTCGTCGGCGCGGGCGCGCTGGGATACGACGTCGTCGCGGGCTTCTCCCAGTACCAGTTGCGCGGCAAGGGCCTGGCCGCCGGCCTCGCGATCGTCGTGCTCGGCATCATGCTCGACCGGATCATGCGGGCCGCCGCGGCGCGGGCCGGAAGCCCCACGGCTTCCCGATGAACCTCTACACCCCCTCAGGAGGACGACCGTGGCAGTGACAAGAACAATCGGGCCGCGCGCGCTCGCGCTCGTGGCAGGCGCAAGTCTTCTGCTCTCCGGCTGCGCAGGCGCGAAGGTCGGGGAGACGCAGGCGGCATCCGGCGGCAAGGGCAAGTGCGGCACCGTCAATCTGGCGATCAATCCCTGGGTCGGCTACGAGGC
>JADGHC010000104.1 GCA_019689655.1 Microbispora sp. | reverse complement strand
GCCGCTTTTTTTTTTTTTTTTTGGGGGGGGGGGCGGGGGTGGGGGGGGGCCCCTTCCATGTTTCCTGACTATTTTTCTCGGGGCGACCGGGGCGTGTCGCCGTGCCGCATACCGGTGCCTTTTGGGCCCCTCTTTTGTGGCGGCCCGGCTTGCCCGCAGGTCCCCGGTGGGGGTTGGCCAAGCCGTGCCGGCTGATGGGCGATGCCCTGCAGGGCCTTCCGGGGTAAGGGAGCGCTCACGAGGTCCCGTACGCTGAGGGTCGTGGAATATCGAGCCGTCGAGCAAGCGATCATGGCACGGGGAGTGGAGTGGAATTTCAGCCCCACTCTCGATCGGATCACCGCGCTGATGGAGATCCTCGGCGACCCCCAGAACGCGTACCAAGTCGTCCATATCGCGGGCACCAACGGGAAGACGAGCACCGCGCGCATGGTCGAGGCGCTGCTGCGGGAGCGCAACCTGCGGGTCGGCCGCTACACCAGCCCTCACCTGCAGTCGATGCGCGAGCGCATCTCGATCGACGGCGAGCCCCTGTCGGAGGAGCGCTTCACCGAGGTGTACCAGGACATCGCTCCCTACCTCGAGATGATCGACGCCAAGGTGGGCAAGCTGAGCTTCTTCGAGGTGCTGACGGCGATGGCGTTCGCCGCGTTCGCCGACGCGCCCGTTGACGTCGCGGTGGTCGAGACCGGCATGGGCGGCACCTGGGACGCGACGAACGTCGCCGACGGAACGGTCGCCGTCGTCACCCCCATCTCCCTCGACCACACGGACTACCTGGGCCCGGACATCGCCACGATCGCCGGCGAGAAAGCCGGGATCATCAAGCCGAAGGCCACGGCCGTGCTGGCGCAGCAGGAGCTGCCCGCGGCCGAGGTGCTGATGCGGCGGGCGGCTGAAGCGGGCGCCGTGGTCGCCCGTGAGGGGCTGGAGTTCGGCGTGCTGCGTCGCGACCTGGCCATGGGCGGCCAGATGCTCCAGCTCAGGGGCTTGAAGGGCACGTACGAGGACGTGTTCATGCCGTTGTACGGCGCGCACCAGGCGGGGAACGCCGCCGTCGCCCTCGCCGCCGTGGAAGCGCTGACCGCGGGCGACGACCCGCTGGGCGAGGAGGTCGTACGGCAGGCCTTCGCCCAGGTGAGCAGTCCCGGGCGGCTGGAACTCGTGCGGCGCGGCCCGACCATCCTGGTCGACGCGGCGCACAATCCCGCGGGGATGCAGGCGACGGTCGAGGCCATGACCGAGGCGTTCGCGTTCACCCGGCTCATCGCGGTGGTGGCCGTGATGGCGGACAAGGACGTGGACGCGATCCTCGACCTGCTGGAACCGGTGGCCGAAGAGATCGTGGTCACCCGCAACTCCTCTCCGCGTTCGCTGAGCCCGGACGACCTGGCCGCCCGGGCGGAGGCCGTGTTCGGCCCCGACCGCGTCCACGTCGAGGACCGGCTGGACGACGCCATCGACAAGGGCGTCGCGCTGGCCGACCAGGGTGACGAGTTCGGCTCCGGCGTTCTCATCACCGGCTCGGTCGTGACCGCGGGCGAGGCGCGCCTCCTGCTGAAGGCCGGCAAGTGAGCAGCGGAGTGTTCGAGGTCACCCCCGGCATGCGCCGGCTCTGTGCGACGGTCCTCGGGCTGCAGGCGATCGTCGTCGCGCTGCTCAGCCCGGTCGCGATCACCGTCAATCACGTGTCGCCGCCGCTCGCGCTGACCGTGGGGCTCGGGCTCGCGGTCCTGTGCGTGATCGTCGTCGGCATGCTGAAACGCCCGCACGCGTACATCGCGGGCACCGTGTTGGAAATCCTGACAATTGCCACAGGATTCCTGGTTCCGGTCATGTTCTTCCTCGGGGTGATCTTCACTGCCCTATGGATAACGGCCATCTTCGTCGCTCGCCGTGTCGAAGGGACGACGAAGCGCTAAAGTCGGCAACCATGGCCGTCCCTCCCGTACCGCAGGCACGGACCGCCGTGCCGGTCCGTGCCGTGCGCGTTCCTCTGCTGGTCGACGTCGTCATCGGGCTGCTCACCTTGGTGGCCCTTCCCCTCGCGCTCGTCGCCATCCCGAACACGATCTCCGTCGTGGCGGCGCTGCTGCCGCCGGACGTGTCGCAGGTCGACATGATCCGCGTGCACGGGCTCGCACTGCCCGCGATGCTGGTGACCGTGCCGCTCGCCGCGGTCGCGGTGCGCCGGCTGCGCGCAGCGCCGATCCTCGTGGCGGGGCTCACGCTCCTCGCGCTCGCCGACGTCGCCGGGGGGTACTCCGAGACCGTCACGCTCGTCGGCGTGCTGCGGGTGCTGCACGGGATCGGCGCGGGCATGCTCGTGCCGGCCACGCTGGTCGCGGTCGCCGAGCGTCCCCGGCGCCGGGTGCTGCTGGGGATCTGGGCGGGCGCGCTCGCGGCTTCGCTGCTGTCGGCCCAGGCACTCGCCCTTTGGGCGATCCGCGACGTGACCTCATGGCAGGTCACGCTCCAGCCGTACCCGCTGCTCACCGGCGTGGCGCTGGCCCTGGCCGCGGTGTACCTGGTGCTCTGGATGATCTCGCGTGACGGCGAGAAACAGGCCGAGGGGGAGATCCTGCCCGGTGGCCGGCCCACGTCGGCGGAGCGCGGGCGGCTCGCGCTGGCCATCGTGCCCGCCGCGGCGATCGCGGTGCTGGGCGTCGGGATCACCTTCGACTGGCCGCCGCCCCTGGTCGTCGTCGCCGCCGCGCTCGCGGTGGTGGGGATGCTGGCCCTCGCGGCGTTCGGCACGTTCGAGGGGCCCGGCGGCCGCACCCTCGCCTTCGTCAACGTCGCGGTCGGACTGGTGGTGCTGCCGACGGCGGCGCAGATGACCTACATCGAGCTCGGCGGCCCGCTGGGCGGCCCCGGGCTCAGGGGCCTGTGGGTGCCGTTCCTGGTGGCCGCGCTGGTCGCGCTCGCGGCCGCCGTGCTGGCGGGCCGGGTGCCGGAGACGTTCGCGACCCGGATGGCGGCCGTGGGTCTGGCGGCCGTCGTCGCGGGGCTGGCCGCGATCAGGCTGCTGGTCCCGGCGCCGACCGGGACGCCGCTGGTGGTGCCGTTCGTCCTGCTGGCGGCGGGTGCGGCAGTGGCCCTCGTCGGAGCGTTCCAAACGGCGGGCCTCGGCTCGGCGATGCTGGGCCTGTCGCTGTGCTTCCCGGCCGTGCTCGCGGGCTTCCTGCTCGGCACCGGCATCCAGGTGAACCGGCTGCGGGAGGCCGCAGCGGCAGCGCAGGGCAACGGGAACGCCCTGGTCGACGGGTTCATCGACGCGCTGCACATGTGGGCGCTGATCGGTGGTTTCGTCGTGGTCGGAGTGATCGTGCTGTCCGCCGTCCTGGCACGCCGGGCCGCCGCGGCGGCGGACGGCCAGGTGGTGATCCCCGCACCGACGCCGTCGCCGGAGGAGGGCGACGACATCCCCGGGGACACGGGTCCCGGTCGCTGACGTCACCCGCCGGTGGAGCCGTGAACCCGGCGCCGCCGCGAAGGCCGACGGCTCGCCGGACCGGAGCGGCGTCTCCGGACCGGTAAGCTGCCGTTGCGCCGGAGCTCCCAGCCGGAGCTGCCGGATGCGTGACGGGTGCCCGTGATGAGCCGGGTCACCACATACGGCGAATCGACGAGCTTAGGAGAACAGACCGTGTCCGAGCGTACGCTTGTCCTGATCAAGCCCGACGGAGTACGTCGCGGCCTCATCGGGGATGTCATCGGCCGCATCGAGCGCAAGGGCCTCAAGATCGTGGCGATGGACCTGCGCACGCTCGACGCCGAGACGGCCAAGGCTCACTACGCCGAGCACGCCGAGCGTCCCTTCTTCGGCGAGCTGGTGGAGTTCATCACCAGCGGCCCGCTGGTCGCGATGGTGCTCGAGGGCCCCCGCGCGGTCGAGGCGTTCCGCGCCCTGGCGGGTCTGACCGACCCGGTGAAGTCCGCGCCCGGCACGATCCGCGGCGACCACGCCCTGGAGATCGGCGAGAACGTCGTCCACGGCTCCGATTCGCCGGAGTCCGCCGCCCGGGAAATCAAGATTTTCTTTCCGGACCGTTTCTAGCCCTTGCCACACGAGAGGCCCCGGTTTAAACCGGGGCCTCTCGTGTTTTTCCAGGTGGTGACCGAGGTTAGGCCGGGGGACCCCGGTTTTTCCGGGGGCTTGAGGGCTCGATGTGCCCAGTGATGAGCACATGCCGTTACGATTCGAATGCGATGCGTCATCCCGCACTCCCGCTGAACCCGGTAACCGCTAACCACCTGAAGGAAGGCTTCCTTCCGCATGGGCAGCAAGCTGACATTCCTGGGCCGTGACATGGCTGTCGACCTTGGCACGGCGAACACTCTCGTCTACGTCCGAGGGCGCGGCATCGTCTTGAACGAGCCGTCCGTCGTCGCCATCAACGTCACGACAGGCAAGATCGTGGCAGTTGGGATAGAAGCGAAGCGAATGATCGGGCGGACGCCCGGCAACATCGTCGCGATCCGTCCCTTGAGAGACGGGGTCATCGCGGATTTCGATGTGACCGAGCGGATGCTGCGGTACTTCATCCAGAAGATCCACAAGCGCCGGCACTTCGTGCGCCCGCGTATCATCGTGGCCGTGCCGAGCGGCATCACCGCCGTGGAGCAACGCGCCGTGAAGGAAGCGGGCTACCAGGCCGGTGCCCGCCGCGTGTACATCATCGAGGAACCGATGGCGGCCGCGATCGGAGCCGGTCTGCCGGTCCACGAGCCGACGGGGAACATGGTCGTCGACATCGGCGGCGGCACCACCGAGGTGGCGATCATCTCGATGGGCGGCATCGTGACCAGCCAGTCGATCCGGATCGGGGGCGACGAGCTCGACCAGGCGGTCATCGCCTTCGCCAAGAAGGAGTACTCGCTCATGCTGGGCGAGCGCACGGCGGAGGAAGTCAAGATCGCCGTCGGGTCCGCCTGCGTCACCGGCGAGGATTTCCACGCCGAGGTGCGCGGCCGCGACCTCGTGAGCGGCCTGCCGAAGACGGTCGTCATCAGTGCAGAGGAGATCCGCCGGTCGATCGCCGAGCCGGTCAACGCGATCGTGGACGCGGTGAAGTCGACGCTCGACAAGTGCCCGCCGGAGCTGTCGGGCGACCTCATGGACCGGGGTATCGCCGTGACCGGTGGCGGCGCCCTGCTGCGCGGCATGGTCGACCGGCTGCGCGAAGAGACCGGCATGCCGGTCCACCTTGCCGAGAACGCGCTCGACACGGTCGCGCTCGGCTCCGGGCGGTGCGTGGAGGACTTTGAAGCCCTCCAGCAGGTGCTCGTGCCGGAGCCCCGCAACTAAGGAGCGTCATGAGAGACACCCGCCGCGCCCGTCTCACGCTCGGACTGCTTCTCGCCGTGGCGCTGATCCTCATCACCGTGGATCACCGGGCCGGGGACGACCACGTGCTCGGCCCGGTGCGCGGCTTCGTCGGCACCGTGTTCGGGAAGGTCGAGCGGGTCGGCGCCGCCGTCACCCGCCCGATCACCGCATTCGTCGGCATGGTGCGCGACGCGCCCACCGCCCGGCGCGTCATCGCCGACCTGCGCAAGGAGAACGCGCGGCTGCGGGACGAGGTGTCGGCGCAGCGGCTCGACCGGGCGCGGGCCGAGAAGCTGGACCGCATGCTGGGGCTGGCGGGGCTGGGCCGCTACCGCATCGTGCCGGCACAGGTCGTCGCGCGGCGTACGGTGGCCGGTTTCGAGGACACGGTCGAGATCGACGCCGGCGCCGGCGACGGGATACGGCCCGACATGACGGTGCTGAGCGACGCGGGGCTGGTCGGTCGCGTCGTCCAGACCGGTCCGGACACCTCGACCGTGGCCCTGCTGACCGACCCCGCGCTGTCCGCGGGGGCCAGGCTGGAGGGCGGCAACGAGCTCGGCGTCGTGAGCGGCCTCGGCGAGGAGGGCGGCGGAGGCAACCTCGTCAAGTTCCGCCTGCTCGACTCCACCGTGCCGATCGGCGTGGGCCGCCGGATCGTCTCGTTCGGTTCGCAGCACAGCCGGCCGTACGTGCCGGGCGTGCCGATCGGGGTGATCGAGCGGGTGGACAACACCCCGGGCGAGGTGACCAGGACGGCGTACGCACGGCCCTTCACCGACTTCTCCGCGCTGGACGTCGTCGGTGTGGTGGTCGCGGCGCCGAAGCGCGATCCGCGCGACGCGGTGCTGCCGCCCAAGCCCGCGCCGCCGCCGAAGCCCCGCGAGGACCGGCGGCGCGGTGACGGAGACCGCGGGCGGGGGCACGCCTCGCTGGAAGCCGAGTGGGGGCTCGACGACCGCGGACGGGCGGGCGACGGGGCGCGGGCCGCGACCGAGCGGCAGGCACGCGAGGGCACACCCGAGGCCGCCCGGGAGCAGCGCGGCCGGAACGGCACGCGAGCCGTCGGCGGGGAGCAATACGCCCAAGAGCGGAATGCCCGGGACCCGCGTGCCGTACAGGACCCGCGCGCGGTTCGCGACCAGGGCGCCGCCGAACCGCGCGAGGCCCACGACCAGCGCGCCGGGCGGGCCGGCGCCCCCGCCGACGCGGCACACGCGCCCCGCCGGCATGACGGCGCCGCGGCGGACGACGGCCGCGGCGGAAGGAACTGAACGATGGCCCGCAACCTCATCGCCGCACTGCTGCTCTTCGTCGCGCTGGCGCTCCAGGTCAGCGTGGTGAACCGGCTGCTGTTCTCCTGGGCGCCCGACCTGGTGCTCCTGACGGTCGCGGCGCTCGCGACCATGCGGGGGCCCGTGCCGGGTGCGGTGATCGGCTTTTGCGGAGGGCTCGCCTACGACCTGCTGCCTCCCTCGAACCACACGCTGGGCGAGTACGCGCTGGTCCTGTGTGCGCTGGGCTATGCGGCGGGCCGTATGGGCGAGCGCGTGCCGCTGGCCGCGGTGGCGGCGTGCGCGGCGGTCGCGCCCGGCTTGCTGGCCGGTCTGAGCGCGCTGATCGGCACCCCGGGGATCACCTGGTCGGTGCTGGCCACCGCGTGGCCCCGGGCCGCGATCTGCAATCTCGTGGCAGCTCCGCTGGTGCTGCGGGCGGTCAAAGGCATGCACGGCGGCCACCGGAGGCGCGCGGGCGGTGGCGAGCTCGTGCCGAGCTGGAGACGGGGGACGGCATGACACGTTTGCGTGGGCGCCTGCTCGTCCTGCAGGTGCTGGTAGTCGCCATGATCGTGGTGCTCGTCGTCCGGCTGTGGCAGGTCCAGGTGGTGCAGGGGCCGCGGTTCGTCACCGCCGCGGTGGAGACGCGCACCCGTGAGGTGCGGGTCCCCGCCCTGCGAGGGGCGATCCTCGACTCCTCCGGCCGCCCCCTGGTGCGCAACCGTACGACGCTGGTGGTCTCCGTGGACCGCGGCCGGCTGGAACGGATGCCGGACGGTGGCGACGCGGTCCTGCGCCGGCTGTCCGCCGTGCTGAAAGTGCCGCTGACGAAGCTGAAGCAGGAGATCCGGGCGTGTGGTCCCGGCGTCAGCCGGCCGTGCTGGCCCGGCTCGCCGTACACCCCGATCCCGGTCGCGACCAACGTCAACCCGCGGGCGGCGCTGCAGATTCTGGAACGCCAGGAGGACTTCCCCGGCATCACTGCCGACATCCAGACGATCCGCGACTATCCCAACGGCAAGGACGCCGCGCAGCTCCTCGGCTACCTGCAGCCCGTGACGCAGAGCGAGCTGGAGAAGCGGGAGGGTCTCAAGGCCAACTACTCGGGTGTCGACCTCATCGGCCGCGACGGGCTGGAGCGGACCTACGACGCCGAGCTGCGCGGCACACCGGGCCTGCGCAACGTGCAGGTCGACCGGATGGGCAAGGTCATCTCGGTGAACCAGCAGTCCGACCCGGTCCCGGGGGACATCCTGGTCACCAGCATCGACGCCAAGGTGCAGCGCATCGTCGAGGAGTCGCTCGACCAGGCCATGCGGGAGGTGCCGCACTCCGACGGCGCCGCCGGTGTGGTGCTCGACGTGAAGACCGGCCGCGTGATCGCGATGGCCAGCCGGCCGACGTACGACCCCAAGGTCTGGACGGGGGGTATCTCCGAGAAGGACTACCGGCGGCTGCTGTCGGACAAGTCGGGCAAGCCGCTGGTGTCGCGGGCGATCGCCGGTGAGTACGCCCCGGGTTCGACCTTCAAGATCAGCTCGGCCTCCGCGATGATCGCGGACGGCGAGCCGCTGCACGGAAAGTACGAATGTCCCAGCGTCTACAACGTGGAGGGCCGCGCGTTCCCGAACGCGGGCGGCATGAGCCTGGGCTCGATCTCGCTGCACGAGGCGCTGGTGAAGTCGTGCGACACCGTGTTCTACAAGGCCGGATACGAGGAGTGGCTGCGCGACGGCGGCAAGACGCCCAAGGCGAAGGTGAAGGAGCCGATGCCGAACATGGCCAAGGCCTACGGCTTCGGCCGCCGTACGGGTATCGACCTTCCCGGCGAGTCCCCCGGGCTCATTCCCACCCGCGCCTGGAAGCGGGAGGTGTGGAACGCCACGAAGGACGAGATGTGCCGGCGGGCAAAGATCGGCTATCCGGAGATGAAGGACCAGAGCCGGGCCGCGTTCGCCAAGCGCCTGGCCCATGAAAACTGCGTGGAAGGCGCGATCTTCCACGCCTACGAGGCGGCCAACCTCTCGATCGGCCAGGGCGACGTGCTCGTCACCCCGCTCCAGCTCGCCCGGGCGTACGCCGCGCTGGTCGGTGACGGCAACGTGCGCAGCCCGCGTGTCGGCTGGGCGTTGATGCGCCCGGACGGCACCCTTAAGCGGGAGATCCCGGTCCCGGTCGAGGGGCATCTGCCGATCAACGACGAGACCCGCGAGTACATCCGCAAGGCCCTCAGCGAGGTGCCCTCGGACGGTACGGCGGCGGGCGCCTTCCGTGGGTTCCCGATGAACGTCGTCAAGGTCGGCGGCAAGACCGGTACGGCGGAGGTCTACGGCAAGGAGGACACGTCGTGGTTCGCGTCCTTCGCGCCCGCGGACAATCCGCGGCTGGTCGTCGTGGTCATGGTGGCGCAGGGCGGTTTCGGCGCCTCCACCGCGGCGCCCGCGGTCCGGCGCATCTGGGAAGGGATCTACGGCATCGGCAAGGGGGACGACGGCAAGCCGCACAAGCCGGCGCTTCCGGACGGCAAACCGGTGACGCGGCTGCCGGTCATCAGCCGCGACAACACGCAGTGAGGCGAGCCTGCCATGACTGATGCCATCGGGGTACGGCGGAGGTCGTTCGCGAGCCGGGTCGTCGGCCGGGGATCGGTCGTCTGGCGGATGGACTGGCTGCTGTTCGGCGCGGTGATCGCGCTCAGCGTGATCGGCACGCTGCTGGTGTGGTCGGCCACCCGGACATGGTCGTCGATCGAGCCGACGGGCATGGCCAAAAAGCACGTGCTCAACCTGCTCATCGGCCTGGCCCTCTACAGCGCGGTCGCGGTGGCCGACTACCGCTGGCTGCGCACGTACGCGCCGGTCCTGTACGGCATCGCCGTCCTCGGGCTGATCCTGGTGATCAGCCCGATGGGATCGACGATCAACGGGCACCACTCGTGGATCCTGCTGGGCGGGGGTTTCGCCCTGCAGCCGGCCGAGCTGATGAAGCCGGCGCTGGTGGTGATGCTGGCGCGGCTGCTGGTCCCGACGTCCGAGAAGGGCAAGACCAGGGACCGGCCGAGGGCCACCGGTGTCGCGCTGTCCCTCGCCGTCGCCGGCCTCGCGGCGGTGCTCGTCATGATGCAGCCCGACCTCGGCACCACGATGGTGCTGATGGCGACGACCGGCGCGATCATCGTCTTCGCCGGGATCCGCAAGCGCTGGGCCGTGTTGGGGGTGCTGCTCGCGGCCCTGGCGGGTGCGGCGGTGTGGTGGCTGGGGCTGCTCAAGCCGTACCAGGTGGCCCGGTTCACCGCGCTCATCGACCCGTCGAGCGACCCGCGCGGCGTGGGCTACAACAGCACGCAGGCGTTGGTGGCGATCGGGTCGGGCGAGGTGTTCGGCAAGGGGCTGTTCCACGGCGGCCAGACGACGGGACGGTTCGTGCCCGAGCAGCACACCGACTTCATCTTCACCGTCGCGGGCGAGGAGCTGGGGTTCGTCGGGTCGGTCACCGTCGTGGCCCTGCTCGGCGTGGTGCTGCTGCGCGGCGTACGGATCGCCCGGATGTGCGGCGACCGGTTCAGCGCGCTCGTCGCCGGCGGAATCGTCGCGTGGCTGGCCTTCCAGACCCTCGTCAACGTCGGCATGACCATCGGCATCATGCCGATCACCGGCGTGCCGCTGCCGTTCGTCTCCTACGGAGGCACCGCGACGTTCGCGAACATGACGGCGGTGGCCATCCTCCAGGCGATCCATCTCAGGTCCCGGCCCGTGTGACCGGCGCGTACGGCCGGACGGAAGATCCGCAGGTGTCACTCCGGGGAGCCGATACCCTGAATACATGCCTGTCGAGTCGTTGTTTCCCCGCCTGGAGCCGCTGCTGCCCAAGGTGCAGAAGCCGATCCAGTATGTCGGGGGCGAGCTGAACTCGATAGTCAAGGACTGGGACGAGGCGACCGTCCGGTGGGCCCTGATGTACCCGGACGCCTACGAGGTCGGCCTGCCCAACCAAGGGGTGCAGATCCTCTACGAGATCCTCAACGAGCTGCCCGAGACGCTGGCGGAGCGCACCTACGCGGTGTGGCCCGACCTCGAGGCGCTCATGCGGTCCGAGGGCGTCCCGCAGTTCACCGTGGACGGCCACCGGCCGGTTCGCGCGTTCGACATCCTCGGGGTGTCCTTCGCCACCGAACTCGGCTACACGAACCTTCTCACCGCGCTCGACCTGGCGGGGATCCCGCTGGAGGCGGTGGACCGCACCGACGAGGACCCGATCGTGCTGGCGGGCGGCCACGCCGCGTTCAATCCCGAGCCCATCGCCGACTTCCTCGACGCCGCCGTGCTCGGCGACGGCGAGCAAATCGTGATCGCGATCACCGAGGTGGTGCGCGAGTGGAAGGCCGAGGGTTCGCCCGGCGGCCGCGACGAGCTGCTGATGCGCCTGGCCAGCTCCGGCGGGGTGTACGTCCCGAAGTTCTATGACGTCGAGTACCACCCGGACGGCCGCATCAAGCGCGTCGTCCCCAACCGCGACGGCGTGCCGACGCGCGTGTTCAAGCACACGGTCATGGACCTCGACGAGTGGCCGTACCCGAAGAAACCGCTGGTCCCGCTGGCCGAGACCGTGCACGAGCGGTTCAGCGTCGAGATCTTCCGGGGCTGCACCCGGGGCTGCCGCTTCTGCCAGGCGGGGATGATCACCCGCCCGGTCCGGGAGCGTTCGATCACCACGATCGGCGACATGGTCGAGACGGGGATCAAGGAGTCCGGGTTCAGCGAGGTCGGGCTGCTGTCGCTGTCGAGTGCGGACCACTCCGAGATCGCCGACATCACCAAGGGCCTGGCCGACCGTTACGAGGGCAGCCAGATCGGCCTGTCCCTGCCGTCCACCAGGGTCGACGCGTTCAACATCGACCTGGCGAACGAGCTGTCGCGCAACGGGCGCAGGTCCGGGCTCACGTTCGCGCCCGAGGGCGGGTCCGAGCGGATGCGCAAGGTGATCAACAAGATGGTCACCGAGGAGGACCTGATCCGTACGGTCACCACCGCCTACTCCAACGGGTGGCGGCAGGTGAAGCTCTACTTCATGTGCGGGCTGCCCACCGAGGAGGACGAGGACGTCCTCGGCATCGCCGACCTGGCCAAGAAGGTCATCAAGGCGGGCCGGGAGGCGACGGGCTCGCGCGACATCCGCTGCACGGTCTCCATCGGCGGGTTCGTGCCCAAGCCGCACACCCCGTTCCAGTGGGCCGCCCAGTGCGACCACGAGACGGTGGACCGCCGGCTGCGCGCGCTGCGCGACGCCCTGCGCTCCGACAAGGAGTACGGCAAGGCCATCGGCTACCGGTACCACGACGGCAAGCCGTCGATCGTGGAGGGGCTGCTGTCGCGGGGCGACCGCCGGGTGGGCAAGGTCATCCGGGCCGTCTGGGAGGACGGCGGCAGGTTCGACGGCTGGAGCGAGCACTTCTCGTTCGAGCGGTGGATGGCCGCGGCCGAGCGCGCCCTGGCCGACGAGCCGGTCGACGTGGACTGGTACACCACGCGCGAGCGGGACGAGCATGAGGTGCTTCCCTGGGATCACCTCGACGCCGGCCTCGACCGCGAGTGGCTGTGGCAGGACTGGCAGGACGCGCTCAACACGGTCGAGGTCGAGGACTGCCGCTGGTCGCCCTGCTACGACTGCGGGGTGTGCCCCACGATGGGGACGGAGATCCAGATCGGCCCCACGGGCAGGAAGCTGCTGCCGCTGACCGTGATCTAAGCCCGGGTGGCGCCGCGCGGGCGCGCGATCCGCGGCGGATTGCCCGCCGGCGCCGGTCGCCTCCCGGGAGCCCGTGATCCGGTCCGGCGCCGGCGCCCGGCCCGGAAAAGGTCACACAGGCGTGTCCGCCGGCCGCCGGGACACCTCGGGCCGACCCGGCACCGGCGGCGCGCGGCTATCCTGAAAGACGATCGACCGACATCGGAAGGACGACGGAACTCTGAAACCCGCTCCCGACGGGCCCGCGCCCGAACCCACGGTGCAGCGTCTGCGCGTGCGCTACGCCAAGCGGGGCCGGCTGCGCTTCACCAGCCACCGCGACATCTCCCGCGCCGTCGAAAGGGCGGTGCGGCGAGCCGGCATTCCGGTGGCCTACAGCGCCGGCTTCAGCCCCCACCCGAAGATCTCGTACGCCGGCGCGGCCCCCACCGGAGTGGCGAGCGAGGCGGAGTACCTCGAGATCGGGCTGAGCCGGCCGTGCGACCCGCGGCGGGTTCGCGACGACCTCGACGCGTCGCTGCCGCCGGGGCTGGACGTGCTCGACGTGGTGGAGGCGCGGGACGGCAACCTGGCCGACCGGCTGGAGGGCTCGATGTGGGAGCTGCGGCTCCCCGGGGCCGATCCGGGCGAGGCCGAGCGGGCGGTGAAGGAGTTCCTGGCGGCCGACCGGGTGGAGGTCGAACGCCTGACCAAGAAGGGAATGCGGCGGTTCGACGCCCGCGAGGCGGTGCGTTCGCTCGCCGTCGTGGAAGGACCGGGAATTACGGCAGGTCAGGAAACCGTTCAACCGTGTGTCATACTTCGTATGGTTGTTCGGCACGAAACACCTGCCGTCCGGCCCGATGACGTGCTCATGGGTCTGCGTCTCGTGGCAGGCTTCGCGCCGCAGTCACCCCCCGCGGTGACCAGGCTGGCGCAGGGGCCGCTCGACGCGATGACCGGTGAGCCCGCCGACCCGTTCGCCTTCGATCGGGCAGGCGGAGACCGATAAGACTTGCCGCCGAGGCGCCGACAGGAAGCCCGGCGGACCGCGAGAGACGAGAGCCTCCGCGCGGCGCGGCGACGTGCCCGGAGGCTGACGGGAGAGCGCCCGCATGCTCGACAACGAGCCCACTGACGGGGCTTTGAGCCTTGACGGTGACACGACAACAGAAGAACACGGCCGGGCCGGGGGAGAGGTTTCTTCCCGGCCGTCAGGCGTGACCACGACACCTCGCCGCCGGTCGGCGAGCCGTCCGGCCGGGCCTCCGCCCGAGCCGGATGAACTGCCTCCGACGGTGACCACGCTGGCCGCGGCCGCCATGCCGAAGGTCGGCGAGATCACCGTGGCGTCCGCGGCGAAGAAGGCGAAGGAGCCCGCGCCG
>JADGHC010000103.1 GCA_019689655.1 Microbispora sp. | reverse complement strand
AACGGGCCGCGCCCCTCCCGGGGCATGCCGGGCCCGGCGGCTGTATACAGGTCCACGTGAGGTTGGACGAGCTGGATCGCGCCATCATCCGGGCCCTGGTGGAGGACGCCCGGGCGACGTACGCCGAGATCGGCGCGCAAGTGGGGCTGTCGGCACCGGCCGTGAAGAGGCGGGTCGACCGGCTCATCGCCGGCGGTGCGATCACCGGCTTCAGCGCCCGGGTGGAGCCCTCGGCCCTCGGCTGGACCACCGAGGCGTACGTCGAGCTGTACTGCCGGGGGAAGACCTCCCCGGCGGAGATCGGCATGGCCGTGTCCCGGCATCCGGAGGTCGTCTCGGCCTGCACGGTCACCGGCGAGGCCGACGCACTGCTGCACATCCGCGCGACCGACGTACGGCATGTCGAGCGGGTGATCGAGCGCCTCGCGGCCGAGCCGTTCGTGGTCCGCACCAAGAGTTCGATCGTGCTGTCCCGGCTGATTAACGGATCGCCGTAATCCGGCTGAAGGACGCAACAGATCCACACGTGATCGCAACGCGGGCGCATTGGATTGTCACGTTCCGATTCCTACGCTGAAGTCCCGTTCACCCGGTTTCTCGCTTGGAGTCGACGATGACACTGGCGCCCGCAACCGAGGCCACGGACCGTGGCCGTACGGGTACGGTCCGGCATTACCTCATGTGCCGGCCCGAGTTCTTCACGGTTTCGTATTCCATCAACCCGTGGATGCATCCGGAGAAGGAGACCGACACCGCCAAGGCGGTGCGGCAGTGGGAGAGCCTGAAGCAGGCCTATGAGAGCCTGGGCCACACCGTCAGCCTGATCGACCCGATCGAGGGCCTGCCGGACATGGTCTTCGCCGCCAACGGCGCGCTCGTGGTGGACGGACGGGTGTACGGGGCCAAGTTCGCGCACCCGCAGCGTGCCGCCGAGGGCCCCGCCTACCTGCGGTGGTTCGCCGAACGGGGGTACGAGACACTGGAGGCGTCCTTCACCAACGAGGGCGAGGGCGACTACCTGACGCTCGACGAGATGATCCTGGCCGGGACGGGCTTCCGCACCGACGTGGCGGCGCACATGGAGGCCCAGGAGTTCCTCGGCCGGCCGGTCGTCACGCTGCGCCTGGTCGACCCGAGGTACTACCACCTCGACACCGCCCTGTTCCCGCTGGACGGCCACAACGTGGCGTACTACCCGGAGGCGTTCAGCGAGGGCAGCAGGAAGGTGCTGCGGCGGCTGTTCCCCGACGCCGTGATCGCCACGTCCGCGGACGCGGAGGTGCTGGGTCTCAACGCGGTGAGCGACGGCCGTAATGTCGTCATCAACGCCGAGGCGACCGGGCTGATCCTGGAGCTGAAGCGCCGTGGCTTCGAGGTCGTGCCGGTCGACCTCAGCGAGCTGCGCAAGTCCGGCGGCGGTCCCAAGTGCTGCACCCTCGAGATCCGGCCGAGCAGGGAGACCCGATGAACACCGAGGAGCACATCAGGCTCGGCGAGAGCCACAGCGCGCACAACTACCACCCGCTGCCCGTCGTGATCAGCTCCGCCGAGGGCGCCTGGGTCACCGACGTGGAGGGCAAGCGGTATCTCGACTGCCTGGCCGGATACTCCTCGCTGAACTTCGGCCACGGCAACCCCGCCATCCTCGCGGCGGCCCGCGAGCAGCTCGACCGGCTGACGCTGACCAGCCGGGCGTTCTATCACGACCGGTTCGCCGCGTTCGTGACCGGCCTCGCCGAGCTGTGCGGCAAGGACATGGTGCTGCCGATGAACACCGGCGCGGAGGCCGTCGAGACCGCGATCAAGGTCGCCCGCAAGTGGGGGTACGAGGTCAAGGGCGTCGCCCCCGACCAGGCCAACATCGTCGTGATGGAGGACAACTTCCACGGCCGTACGACGACGATCGTGGGCTTCTCCACCGACCCCGAGTCCCGGGAGGGCTTCGGCCCCTTCGCCCCCGGCTTCCGGATCGTCAAGTACGGCTCCGCCGAGGCGGTCCGGGAGGCGATCGACGAGAACACGGTGGCCGTGCTGCTCGAACCGATCCAGGGCGAGGCCGGCGTGCTGGTCCCGCCGGACGGCTACCTGGCCGCGGTGCGGGAGATCTGCACGGACAACAACGTATTGTTCGTGGCCGACGAGATCCAGTCGGGCCTCGGCCGCACCGGGGACACCTTCGCCTGTGACCACGAGCGGGTCGTCCCCGACCTGTACGTCCTGGGCAAGGCCCTCGGCGGCGGCGTGGTCCCGGTCTCCGCGGTCGTCGCGGACGCCGACGTCCTGGGGGTGATCGGGCCCGGCCAGCACGGCTCCACCTTCGGCGGCAACCCGCTGGCGTGCGCGGTCGGCGAGGCGGTGATCGGGCTGCTGAAGACCGGCGAGTATCAGGCCAGGGCCCGCGAGCTCGGCGCGTTCCTGCACGAACGGCTGGCCGGCATCGGCCCCGGCGTGGTGGCGGTGCGCGGCCGCGGGCTGTGGGCGGGCATCGACATCGACCCCTCGCTCGGCACCGGACGGCAGATCAGCGAGGCGCTCATGCGCCGCGGCGTGCTCGTCAAGGACACGCACGGCTCGACGATCCGCCTCGCGCCGCCGCTCGTCGTCTCCCGCGACGACCTGGAGTGGGCGCTGGAGCAGCTCAGCGCGGTGCTGCGGGAGGCTCGGGCCTGATCCGCACCGTGTCGTGGTCGCCGGCGGCGGTGAACCACGTCACGGTCGCCTCCCCGGGCGCCAGGTCGACGGCGGTCATCATGTTGGGGAACCAGGGTCCCCTGCCGATCCGCCACCGCAGCGGCGCCCGGGGCACGCCGCCGGCCCTGGCCAGCAGCCCGCCGATCAGGCCCGCCAGCCCGAACGACGCCACGATGTTGGCCCAGCGCAGCGTGCGGCTCAGCGGGTTGCGGATCGGCGAGCAGACGATCTGGTGGACGCGCCCGCCGCTCCGGCGCCGTACGGACGCCATGTAGGAGTAGTGGACGTCGCCGGACAGCAGCAGGATGGTCGCCGGCGGCCTGCCCCTGCGGCCCGAGGCGACCTCCAGCAGCACCCGCGCGAGGTCCTCGAACGACCGGCGGAACGCCCCCCAGTGCTCCAGGTCGAGGAACTGCCGCAGCCGCTCGCCCCACCGCGCCGCCCGGCGGCCCCAGATGCCGTCACAGACCGCCTCGTTCCAGCTCTCGACGTGGTGGATCCCGGCGGGCAGCAGGATCGGCAGCGAGGACCCGACGAGCAGGTGGGCGAAGCCGCCGGTGGCGCGCTCGTCGAACCAGGCCCACTCCTCGGGGCCGAGCATCCGCCGGTTCCCCGGTTCGAGCACCCGGGCGCTGCGGCTGTCCAGCATGATCAGGCGGGTGTCGCCCACGTCCCGGTGGTAGCTCCAGCGCATCGACGCGGGCTCCCGGTCGGCCCGCCGGGCGAAGGCGTCGAGCGCCTCACCGCCGCCGCCCGCCCGGAGCGCGGCGAGCACGGGATCGGCCGCCCGTTCGGCCGGGGTCAGGTTGCCCAGGTGCTGGTAGACGTAGTAGGCCCCCAGCGCCGAGACGATGCGCCGATCCCACCACGGCACCTCGGCCATCTGCTCGCGCCAGGCCTTCGAGGTGTTCCAGTCGTCCTTGACGTCATGATCATCGAAGATCATCAAGGTGGGGACCGTGGCCATCAGCCAGCGGACCGGAGGATCGGACCACGCCTGCCGGTACAGCTCGGCGTACTCGTCGAAGCCGACGGCCTCCTGCGGGCCGTCGTCCCTGCGCCCGGCGATGAACCGCTTCATGTCCGGGGCGAGCTCGTCGGCGTACACCTGGTCTCCCAGCAGCAGGATCAGGTCCGGCCGCTCGCCGGGCGACTCCATCAGGCGCAGGCCGTACGCGCGCAGGACGTCCGGGCCGTGCGTGCTCGCGTACGGCCCCTCGTGCGGCACGCTGGTGCGGCAGGAGCCGAAGACCAGGCGGTCGAGGCGGGTCAGCGGGCGGATCACACTCGGCGGCAGGCCGTCCTCCGGCCACACCCGGCGGCCGTCCAGCTCCACCTCATAGGCCACCGGGCCCCCGACGCCCACGTCCAGGAGTGCGTAGTGGTGGCCGTGCACGGTGAAGGTGCGCTCCTGCGCGCAGGCGTCGCCGGCCCGCACCCGGACCACGCAGGGTTCGGAGGTCTCCACCCAGATGGTCGCGGCGGACGCGTCCACGTGACGCAGCAGCGGGCCCAGCACAAGTTCCGGCACAACCCCTGTCTACTGCAAAAGATCGGCAAAGCGCGACTTATCGTGAGATGGCCGTCGTCCTTCAGGGTCCGTACGCCTCGGGTACGCCGGAACGGCGAAAGCGCGCCCCGCGATCTCCGTTATGGCCTATACCGCGATCACCGGGCATACGGTTTGATCCTGATGTCGCTCCTCCCGGGCTGCTCACGCGTGCCGTCAACGACGACGGCACGCGGGTCCGGGGGACGGCAACCCTTTCCGATAGGAGAACAACACAATGACCATCACGGACTTCCCGACAACGGCGTCGGGGGTTCGGTCCGCGATCACCGATCCCCGGCCGCCCACTCCCGGTGAGCGCGCGCTCGCCGCCGCCCGTTTCCAGCTCGCCGAGGCGGTCCGCTTCCTCGGCCTCGACGACGGCATGCATCACATGCTCGCCACGCCGCGCCGCTCGCTGACGGTCTCCGTGCCGGTACGCCGCGAGGACGGCCGCCTGGAGGTGGTGCAGGGCTACCGGGTGCAGCACAACCTGTCGCGTGGCCCGGCCAAGGGCGGCATCCGCTTCCACCCCAACACCGATCTCGCCGAGGTCACCGCCCTCGCGATGTGGATGACGTGGAAGTGCGCCCTCGTCGGCATTCCGTACGGCGGCGCCAAGGGCGGCGTCGCGGTGGACCCGGCCACGCTGACCACCCGCGAGCTGGAACGCGTCACCCGGCGCTACGTCAACGAGATCCTGCCGCTCATCGGCCCGGAGAAGGACATCCCCGCGCCCGACGTGGGCACCGACGAGCAGACCATGGCCTGGATCATGGACACCTACAGCGCGAACGCGGGCTACTCGGTCCCGGGCGTGGTGACCGGCAAGCCCACGGCGCTCGGCGGCTCGCTCGGCCGTGCGGGCGCGACCTCGCGCGGGGTGCAGATCGCCGTGCTGCAGGCGCTGGCCCAGGCACCCGGGGCGCGCTCTCCGGAGGGCGCGACCGTCGCGGTGCAGGGCTTCGGCAAGGTGGGCGCGCTCGCCGCGCAGTACCTCGCCGACGCCGGCTGCCGTGTCGTCGCCGTCTCCGACGCGGGCGGCGCGGTCGTCCGGCACTCCGGTCTCGACGTCGCCGCGCTGCGCGCCCACGCGGCCGAGACCGGGTCGGTCCACGGCTACCGCGACGCCGACCCGCTCTCCCATGAGGAGCTGCTCGAGCTCGACGTGGACGTGCTGGTTCCGGCCGCGCTCGAAGGCGTGATCACGGCGGACAACGCCCCGCGCGTACGGGCCCGCCTGGTCGTGGAGGGCGCCAACGGGCCCACCACGCCCGAGGCCGACCCGATCCTGGCGGACAACGGGGTCACGGTGGTCCCCGACATCCTGGCCAACGCCGGCGGGGTCATCGTGTCCTATCTGGAGTGGGTGCAAAACACCCAGGCGTACTCGTGGAGCGCCGGAGAGGTCGAGGTGAAGCTCCGCGACCTGATGGAGAACGCCTACCGGGCGGTCTCGGAGCTGGCCGCCGAGCGCGGCCTCACGCTCCGCCAGGCCGCCCACGCGATCGGCGTGGGACGGGTGGCCGAGGCCCACCGGATGCGCGGCCTCTACCCGTGACGCTCCCGTACGGCCCTGCCGTCCCTGACGGCCGTGCCGGCTGCGGCACGCCCTGACGGCTGCCGTACGGCCTGACGGCAGCGGCAGGCTCCGCGGCTCTCACGGCCCGGCGGCTGCGACGAGCCCTCGATGACGGCGATGACGACCGCCTCCCGGAATTATGTATGCGGCTTCCGGGAGGCGGTCAGGCCGTCGCCGCCGTGCTTCCGGGCAGCGCCGTCACCGCTGGTCCCCGTGATAGGCGGTCTTCGGCGGCGGCGTTCGCCGCGAGGTGTCGTCAGTGGTGCCGCCCGTGGCACCCCTCATCCGCGGCATTCATCACGATGTGTCCCCGGTGCCCGTCACCGGTGGTGTCGCCGGCGGCGGCACCCGAGGCGATGGTGTCCGTGGCTGTGGTGTGCGCGGCTGTGGTGTGCAAGGCGGCCCGGACGATCTCCTCGCACAGCTCGTGGGTCTGCAGGGCGTCGTCGGCCGTGACGACCCGCCCCTCCCGCACCGCTGCGAGGAACTCCCGGCAGATCTGCTCGACGCCGCGCTGCCGGGTCGCGGGGACCCAGTCACCCCGCCTCGTGACGGTCTCACCCCCGGCGTAGTCGATCACGTCGCCGAGGTTGACCACGCGCCGCTTCCCGCCGCCGCCCATCACCTCGCAGGTCTCCTCGGCCGCGCCGCTGGTGCGGCTCATCACGCCGACGGCGGTGAAGCCGTCGCCGCCGAGCGTGAGCACGACGTGTTCCAGCAGTCCGTCCCGCACCCTGGTCCTTACCGAGGTGCCGGTGATCGGCCCGGGGGCGAGGAAGCGCAGCGTGTCGGCGACGTGGATGAAGTCGTCGAAGACCACGGTCCGCGGGTCGGCGGGCAGGTCACGCCGGTTCTTCTGCATCACGATCACATCGCGCGGCAGGTCGCGCAGCGCCGCGTACGCGGGGGCGTGCCTACGGTTGAAGCCGACCAAGACTATCGCCCTCCGTCCGGGGCCGGTCAGCGCCCCTGCCACCACACCACCGTCTCCTTCACCGCGTCCTCGAACGGTGCCGGCGCGAACCCGAGCACCGCCTGGGACGCGGCGGAGTCGAGCACGTACGGCCGGTCGAACTGATAACGGGTCTCCCCCAGCTCGCGCAGGAACGGCGACACGAGGCCCGCCGCCTTCAGCGCCCACGACGGCAGCCGCCGCAGGCGCGGCGCCGGGAGGCCGGCCGCCTCGCACACCCGCACGGCGTACTCCCTGATGGTGAAGGGCGGCGCGGTCGGCACGTGCCAGGGCCGGCCCCACGCGCGTTCCTCCTCCGCGGCCGCCGCCAGCGCCCGCACCACATCGGGCAGGTACGTGTAGCTGTGCGGGATGTCGGGGTCGCTCAGCACGAGGGCGGGCTTGCCCGCGAACAGGGGCTCCAGGAGCCGGGGCCCGAGGTAGGACTGGTCGGACGAGCGCGGCCCGTAGTAGTCCGAGGCGCGCACCTCCGTGACCCGCACCCGGCCGGCCTCGTGCGCGGCCCGCATCTCCTCCCACATCCGCGCCCTGACCCTGCCCTTCGTGCCGGTCGCGGCCAGCGGCAGGTCTTCGGTCATCGGCCCGTCCACCGGGCCGTAGCCGTACAGGCAGCCCAGCGTGACCAGGACGGCACCGGACGATTCGGCGGCGGCCAGCAGCGAGGCCGCGACCGGCGGCCAGTCGATCGGCCATCGGTGATAACGCGGGTTCATGCAGTTGTAGAGCACGTCGGCGCTCTCGGTGAGCCGCCGCATCACGGCGGCGTCGGCCGCGTCCGCGGCGACCCGCGAGATCCCGGGGCGCTTCGGGCCGGAACCCGAGCGGGTGACGAGGGTCACCTCGTGCCCGCGCTCCGCCAGCGTCTCGGCGAGCCCGCCGCCGACCTGTCCCGCTCCGACGATCACATGCTTGCCCATCACTCCTCCTTCAGACCTGATCGGTCAGCAGCCGCAGCACACCGTCCACGACGTACACGATCGCGAACACGACACCCGCGGTGACGAGCCCGGAGGCCGCCAGCGCGGCCGCCCCCGCCCCGAACCACACGACTTCGAAGGCCGCCCGGGCGAGCCCGTGCAGCTGGTACGGCGCCTTGCCGCCCGCCATGAAGAACCCCCAGAGCGTCGCGAACACCGCGGGCACGCCGAGCCCCGCGATCACTCTGACCAGAAGATGCGCCTCCCGGGTGAACCCCCAGTAGGCCAGCGAGACCAGCACACCCAGCTCCAGCAGGAACATCACCGCGGCGGCCGTTCCCTTGATCACGGTGAGCATCGGCACTCCTTGCGTTCATTGCTCCCTAACGAGAGCAATGCTCTCTCAAGAGAGCATTGGAAGTCAAGAGCAGTGCTCTCTAATCGCTCGGATGCTCTGCTAGCCTGGCGCGCATGAACGCGAGCCGTACCGCCCGGGAGCGGGTGAGAGCGGAGCTGATCAGGGAAATCACGGACGTCGCCCGGCGCCACCTGGCCACCGAGGGGGCCGCGGGCCTGTCCCTGCGGGCGGTGGCCCGCGAGATGGGGATGGTCTCCTCGGCGATCTACCGCTACTTCCCCAGCCGCGACGACCTGCTGACCACGCTGATCATCGACGGGTACAACGCCCTCGGTGAGGCCGTCGAGCACGCCGAAGCCGCCCGCGCGCGCGACGACTTCACCGGCCGCTGGCTCGCCGGCTGCCGCGCCGTACGCGACTGGGCCCTCGCCCACCCGCACGAATACGCCCTGCTGTACGGCTCACCGGTGCCGGGCTACGCCGCTCCGCGGGACACCGTCGCTCCCGCGGTGCGGGCCACGGCGGTGTACGGGCGGATCGTCGCCGACGCCTACCGGGCGGGCCGGCTCGCCCCTCCCCCGATCTTCCCGCCGCCGCCCGCGGTCCTGGCGAAGGACGCCGAGGCCGTCCGGGCGGTGATGCCGGGCGTGCCGGACGACGTGGTCGCCCGGGCGATCGTCGCGTGGACGAGCCTGTTCGGGATGGTCAGCTTCGAGATCTTCGGTCAGTTCGACAACACGATCACGCACCGCGCCGAGCTGTTCGAGCACAACATGACCTGCCTGGCCCGCCTCCTCGGCCTGCCCGATTAGCGCAGGCTCGGGCAGAGGACTCCCCCAGCGGGGAAGGGTGAGCCGGGCGACGCGGGCCGCCGGCACGGGTGGAATCATCCAAGCCCGGTCGCGCTCGCGCCGGGCGCGGCGACGGGGAGGCCCGTCTCTTCGGCCGCGGACAGCGGCAAGACATGCGAAAGGCGGCAGTCGGGGGTGTCCCGAGTGCCGCCTTTCGCGTGTTTTACGACAGCCTTGTGGGCTGGTCAGGGCGTACGCTTGCGATTTTGTGCAAGGTCACGAACGGTGAGGCCGCAGGTCGTGCCGCTCACCGCGAGCTTCGGAGGTCAGGAGCGGGTGGCGCGGTTCACCGCGGAGATGATGGCCTTGAGCGAGGCGGACGTCGTGTTCGCGTCGATGCCGACACCCCACAGGACCTTCGCGCCATCCGGCCCGCCGACCTCGCACTCCATGTACGACGCCGCCTTGGCGTCCGCGCCGGCGCTCATCGCGTGCTCGGTGTAGTCCAGGACCCGCACCCGCACGCCGATGCTTTCGAGCGCGTCGCAGAAGGCGGAGATGGGACCGTTGCCGACGCCCTCGATCTCCCGGATCTCGCCGTCGATCCGCACGTCGGCGCTGATCACGTCCTTGTCGTCCACCGTGGAGGTGTGCCGGTGGGCCAGCAGGCCGAGGCGGCCCCAGGGGCGGGACGAGTCGGGCAGGTACTCGTCGGAGAACATCTTCCACATCTCGTCCGAGGTGACCTCGCCGCCCTCGGCGTCCGTACGGGCCTGGATGACGCGGGAGAACTCGATCTGCAGACGGCGCGGCAGGTCGAGCTGGTGGTCGGCCTTCATGATGTAGGCGACGCCGCCCTTGCCCGACTGGCTGTTGACCCTGATAACGGCCTCGTACGTCCGGCCGATGTCCTTGGGGTCGATCGGCAGGTACGGCACGGCCCACGGGAACTGGTCGACCGGCACCCCGGCGGCGGCCGCGTCGCGCTCCAGATGCTCGAAGCCCTTCTTGATGGCGTCCTGGTGGGAGCCGGAGAAGGCCGTGTAGACCAGCTCGCCGCCCCACGGGTGGCGGGGGTGCACGGGGAGCTGGTTGCAGTGCTCGACCACCCGCCGGATCTCGTCCATGTTCGAGAAGTCGATCTCGGGGTCGATGCCCTGGGAGAACAGGTTCATGCCCAGCGTGACCAGGCAGACGTTGCCGGTCCGCTCGCCGTTGCCGAACAGGCAGCCCTCGATGCGGTCCGCGCCGGCCATGTAGCCCAGCTCGGCGGCGGCCACGGCGGTGCCGCGGTCGTTGTGCGGGTGCAGCGACAGCACGATCGAGTCCCGGTACGCCAGGTTGCGGTGCATCCACTCGATCTGGTCGGCGTACACGTTGGGCGTGGCCATCTCGACCGTCGCCGGCAGGTTGATGATGACCTTGCGGTCGGGGGTGGGCTGCCACACGTCGTTGACGGCGTTGCAGACCTCGACGGCGTACTCCAGCTCGGTGCCGGTGAAGGACTCGGGCGAGTACTGGAAGTAGATCTCCGTGCCCTCCATCTCGGCCGCCAGCTTCTTGCACAGCTTGGCGCCTTCGACGGCGATGGCGGTGATGCCGTCCTTGTCCAGGCCGAAGACGACCCGCCGCTGGAGGGTGGAGGTGGAGTTGTACAGGTGGACGATCGCCTGGCGGGCGCCCCGCAGCGACTCGAAGGTCCGCTCGATCAGCTCGGGCCTGGCCTGGGTCAGCACCTGGATGACCACGTCGGAGGGGATGCGGTCCTCTTCGATGATCTTGCGGATGAAGTCGAAGTCGGTCTGCGACGCCGCCGGGAAGCCGACCTCGATCTCCTTGTAGCCCATCCGGACCAGCAGGTCGAACATCTTGAGCTTGCGCTCGGAGTCCATCGGGTCGATCAGCGCCTGGTTGCCGTCGCGCAGGTCGACGGCGCACCAGCGGGGCGCCTTGGTGATGACCTTGTTCGGCCAGGTGCGGTCCGCCAGCCGTACCGGGGTGAACGGCGTGTAGCGGTGGAACGGCATGGGGCTGGGCTGCTGCTCATTCATGATTTGCTCCTCGTCGGGCGCACGGCGGTCCCCGGGCATGAGATTGCCGTCAGATTCGATGAAGGGGGGCGCCATTGGATCAACCAGGGCGGCCGACGCGCATGACTCTCGCACCGCGGCGAGGGAGCCGGCCTCTTACAGGCCCTCGCCGCGGCGGATAAGAAGAAGAAGTCCGCGCAGCATGCCAAGCAGACTAGCAGACGGTCTCCACCGGACGAGACACGCGATCACATTTTGAGACGCACGCAGGGCTTAGGGTGATCCGTAACGAAGGAGGCCACATGAAGGACGACGAGATCCTCCAGCGGATCAGCGACATGGTGGACGAGGAGCACGTCCTGCGCGAACGGCTGCTCGCGGGCGAGCTGACCTCGGAGGAGGAGCACCGCAGGATCGCCTCGCTGGAGGAGCAGCTCGACCGCTGCTGGGACCTGCTGCGCCAGCGCCGCGCCCGCCGGGACGCGGGCGAGGACCCCGACGCCGCCTCTCCCCGTCCGGCGGACAAGGTCGAGAACTACCTGCAATAGGTCCTCACCCCGCACTGTTCCACGATGTGAAAAATCGGTCGCGTTTTGACAAAGGCGCACGCGATTCTTGTCGGTATGCGGATCGAGCGCGTCACGCCCGTGGCGCAGGCGGAAGACGAGCCGGACGACCCGGCGGGCGAGCCCCTTCTGGCCGGTCTGTACGCCATCGCCCGGGCCTGCGACCTGCCGGGCCCGGCGATGTCCCGGCGGAGCTTCGCGGTGAGCGTCCGGACCGGGTTCGGCGGCGAACGGACCGAGGCGTGGGCGGCACTCGACGGCGATCAGGTCGTCGGCGGCTACGTCCTCCGTCTCCCGCAGGACGACAACACCCACCTTGCGCAGCTCCGGCTGATGACGCGCCCGGATCGCCGCCGCGAGGGCATCGGCGGCGCGCTGCTCGACCACGCCATCGGCAGGGCACGCGGCGAGGGCAGGCGGGTGCTGATCGCCGAGGCCGCGGCGGACGGGCCGGGCCCGGGGTTCGCCGAGGCCCGCGGATTCTCCGCCGCCACCACCGAGAACCGGCTGGTGCTCGACCTGCGTACGGCCGACTGGTCCGGTCTCGAACTCCTCCGCGCCCGGAGCGTACGGCACGCCACGGGCTACTCGCTCGAACGGTGGACCGGGCCGACCCCCGACGACCTGCTCGGCGACATGGCCCGCCTGAACGAGGGCATGAACGACGAGCCGCTGGGCGACCTCGCGATGGAGGACCGGCGGTGGACCGGCGACCGGGTGCGCGCCGGTGAGGAGCTGCTCACGCGGGCCGGCCAGCGCATGTACACGATGATCGCCCGGCACACCGCCAGCGGAGAGCCGGCGGGGTTCACCCAGATCCTGGTGGACGCCGAGCAGCCGGAGGGATGGGGCCGTCAGGGCGCGACCACCGTCCTCCGGCCGCACCGCGGCCGGCGGCTCGGCCTGGTGCTCAAGCTGGCCAACCTCACCTGGTTCCGCGCCTGCGAACCGTCCGCCGAGCGCGTGATCACCTGGAATTCGGTACGGAACCCGCACATTCTGGCGATCAACAAGGAGATGGGCTTCGAGGTCTTCGACACCTGGCACCAGTGGCAGCTCGCCATCTGACCGCGGGCCTGCCCGGGCTTCCGACGTCGGCCGTTGATCGGCGCCCGGACTCGCCGTAGGAATGACGGAGGCGAGGTGATCCGCGGCGCGACCGCCGCTTCGATCCCTCCTCGGGGGAACCATCGAAGAACGGGCGTGACTGGAGGGTGATGAACCGCTCGATCGGCAGCAGGGGGATCATCGTCAAGGTGCTGACCGGGCTCGTCTCGGGGGCGATCGCCGGGGCCGCCATGAGCACCGCATACCAGACGTACGGGGCCCGGCGTGATCGGCGCCGGTTTCCTCCCCCCGGCCGGATGGTCGATGTCGGCGGACGCCGGATCCATCTGTGGACCGAGGGCACTGGCTCACCGGCCATTGTCATCGTGCCGGGGCTGGGCGAGCCGGGGTTGAACTGGGCCGCCCTGTTACCCGAACTGGCGGCTGAGTCATTGGTTGTCCTGTACGACCGTGCCGGTCTCGGGTGGAGCGACCCGTCCCCATGGGCGGGGACGGCGCTGGGAGCCGCTCGCGACCTGCGACGCGCGTTGGACGCGGCGGGGATCGCGCCGCCGTACGTTCTGGTGGGGCATTCGGCCGGGGGTTACATCGTCCGGTTGTTCGCGGCCGAAAGGCCCGGTGCCGTGGCAGCGGTCGTCCTCGTGGACTCCAGCCATCCCGAGCAGGTGCGCCTGCTGCACCGCACGAGAGCCGCCATCACCAAAGAGATGCTGCGCTCGCGCCTGACACCGCTGGGGCTTCGGCGCCTGGCCTTCGACGCGGGATGGAGCGACCGCGCCCGCCGCGAAGCCGAGGCCCGGCGCCTGCCGGCGAAGCTCCTGCCCACCAGAATCGCCTTCGACCTCAGCGACCGGCAACGCCGCGCCGAGCTGCGGGAGGCAGCGGCCGCGATCACCGTCAATCCCCGGCAGGTCCGGCGCCTGGCGCCGAGCCTGGGGTCGATCCCGCTCACGGTCATCTCCTCCAGTCCCAACGAATCACCGGAAGCCGACCCGCAGGCGATCGCGGAACAGCGCCGCTTCTATTCCGTCTGGTCCCCGCTCCAGGCCGACCTGGTCCGGCTGTCTGCGAACGCCGAGCACGTCGTCGCCGAGCACGCGGGGCACCACATCCACCGGGACCGGCCGGAGCTGGTCGTCAAGGTGATTGCCGATCACGTACGGCGAGCCCGGAGCGGGGCAGGGTGAGCGGGTGCCTCCGATGGCACGCGGCGTCTACGCCGCCACTCTCGCCCTGCGTGCCCTGGCCACGGCTGCCTTCCTCGTCGCGGACCGTTTCTGGCCGTTCGTTCTCGCGGTGTG
>JADGHC010000102.1 GCA_019689655.1 Microbispora sp. | reverse complement strand
CCCCCCGGGGGGGGGGGGGGGGGGGGGGGGCGGGGGGCCCCCGGGGCCCCCCCCCCCGCCGCAAGCGCGCTTCCCGTAGGGCCCTGCGGCCACCCCGTGCGTCCGTCAGGAAGGAGTGGAGCCGGAGGTACGGCTGCGCAGACCGCTCAGGCGGCGCAGCATGTCCCACCAGAACGGCGCGCCGAAGAGCAGGGCGACCAGGGTGACGAGGAACCCCGGCCAGTGGCCGGGGGTGGTGAGGCGCCGCCACCAGTCCCCGCCGTGCCAGGTCCACACCGGGTCGCCCGACGCGTCGATCGTGACGGTCACCGGGGCGTGCGCGAAGATCCGCACGAACGCCGGGGTGCTCAGCACGTCGGTGACGCAGGCGTAGGTGTCCTGATCGGGCCCGCACTGCTCGCGCAGCGGTTCCAGCGCCTGGGGACCCGACTGGCCGAACGCGGACACCGCGCTGCGGTAGGCGTTGTCGCGCAGCAGGCTCTTGCCGTACTCCAGGGAGTCCATGCTGAACACCAGCGTCACGACGAGGCCGAGCGCGACGATGACCCAGCGGACGTAGCGGCGGTAGAGCAGGCTGAGCCGCTCCATCTCGCCGTCGAACCAGTCCTCGACACCGCGCCGGAACGCCTCCAGGTCGTGGCTCGCCCTGTCCCACACCGCCTTCAGCGGCCGCAGGAAGGGGCTCTTGAGGGTGTCGAGGGCCCGCATGAGGGGCTCCACCCCGCCGTGCTCGGTGGCGATCTCCAGCACGGCGACGGCGAAGCGCGCCGGCGGGATGTCGGCGATGCTCGTCCTGCCGCGCTTGGCGTGGTCGATCTCCTGCAGCCGTTCGTGGAGCAGCTCGGCCATCGACTTGCCCCGGCCCGGCGGCTGCACGTCGCCCGGCGGGTCCGCGGCGCCGACAGGCGTCTCCACGGGGTCGGCCCGATCCGCCGCATACGCGGGGTCCGCCGTCGCGGAGGCACCCGCGGGGCGCGCCGCCCGCCCGGCCGTCACCTGTTCGGCCGTCACCTGTTCGGCGGCCACGGAGTCGGCGGCGGCGGCGAGCGGCGGGCTCTCCACGGGCGGCGGCTGACTGTCGAAGGCGGGCCGCGGGTCGCGGCCGAACGGCAGCCGCGCGAACACCCCCAGCAGGCCGGCCGGCAGGCGCGAACGGCCCTTCTCCGGCGCGGCCGCCGGCGTCCGCGCGCCGCGCCCGAGCCTGCTGAGCGCGTCGTCGAGGCGGTCGAGCCGGGAGGCTCCGTCTGCCGTCTCCGCGCCGTCGAGGGTGTCGCGCAGGTACGCCCACAGGAACTTGCTGCGGATGTCGAGCAGCCTGACGATGCCCTCGTTGATGCCGCTGACGAGAAGCGACAGCAGCAGGAAGGCCAGGATCAGCCCGATGGCCAGATCCGCGTAATACGAGATCAAAGAGATCACCCTGCACCCGTTGATACACGTTACGGGGTGCGATGGCAACGCTCCGATCCGCACACATTCCCGTCATATGGCGCACGCCGCGCGCCAAGGCCGCAATCACCCGTCGCGTCGGCACCCGCCGGATCGCCCGTACGTCTGCCGGCGGATCGGCATGAAGGACACGGCCACCGCGATCGGCGGGCGGGCCTCGCCGCCCGCAGGTCCATCGCGATGACCGGCGCCGGGCGGGAAGACGTGCGCGAAACCCCGGCGGTGCCGTCCGCGGCGGAAAGACGCGCCCGGCCGGGCAGCTCAGTCGCCGTAGAAGACGCGCTCCACCACGGCCCTGGCCCTCCGGGTGGCGCGCCGGTAGTCCTCGACGAAGTCCTCGGTGCCCTCCGGCGGGTAGCCGAGCGCCCGCGCGAGCAGCACGCGCTCCTTGACCGGGGTGGGGATGCTGTCGGACGCCCGGCCGCGCACCAGCATGAGCGCGTCGCGGATGCGCGAGGCGAACAGCCACGCCTGCCTGAGCACCTCTTCGTCGGCCGGGTCGAGCAGGCCCTCCCCCGCCGCCGCGCGCAGTGCGCCGAGCGTACGCGTCGTACGCAGCGCCGGTACGGCTCCCGCGTGCCGAAGCTGGATGAGCTGGGCCACCCACTCCACGTCGCTCAGCCCGCCCCTGCCGAGCTTGGTGTGCAGGGCCGGGTCGGCGCCGCGCGGCAGCCGCTCGGCCTCCATGCGCGCCTTGAGCTTGCGGATCTCGCGTACGGCGTCGGCGGAGATGCCGCCCTCCGGGTAACGCAGCGGGTCGATGAGCGCGATGAACTCGCGGCCGAGGTCGGCGTCGCCCGCGCAGAAGCGGGCCCGCAGCAGTGCCTGGGCCTCCCAGTGCGAGGCCCACCGGTCGTAGTACGCCTTATAGGAGGCGATGGTGCGGACCAGCGGTCCCTGCCGCCCCTCCGGCCGCAGGCCCGCGTCGATCTTCAGCGGCGGGTCGGGGGCGGGCAGCGCGAGCAGCCTGCGGGTCTCCTCCGCCACCGCGTGGGCGGCGTCGGTCGCGTCCCGCTCGGCCGCCCCCGGCAGCGGCGCGTGCACGAACATCACGTCGGCGTCGCTGGCGTAGGAGCTCTCCAGCCCGCCCAGGCGGCCCATCGCGATCACCGCCATCCGGGTCGGGAACTCGGCCCGCCGCTCCAGCGTGATCTTGTTGATCGCCGTGTCCAGCGCGGCCTGGATCGTCACGTCGTTCAGCGACGAGAGCGCCTGGCCGACCTCTTCGATGTCGATCAGCCCGGACAGGTCGGCGCAGGCGGTGCGGAACAGCTCCCTGCGGCGCAGCGCCCGGACCGCGGCGACGGCCGCCTCGGCGTCGTCCGCGTGCCGGCCCACCGCCGCGGCGGCCTCGGCGGCGAGCGCCTCGACCGGCCGTGCGGCGAGGTCGGCCGTGGACCCCAGCATGGCGACGGCCTCGGGGGCGTGCAGCAGCAGCCCGGTGACGTACTTGCTGGTGCCGAGCAGCCGGGCGAGGCGCTCGGCCACGGCGGTCTCATCCCGCAGCAGGCGCAGGTACCACGGGGTGGCGCCGAGCTTGTCGCTCACCTGGCGGAACCCGAGCAGGCCGGCGTCGGGGTCGGGGGCGTCGGCGAACCAGCCCAGCATGACCGGCAGGAGCGTCCGCTGGATGGCCGCCCGGCGGGAGACCCCGCTGGTGAGCGCGGCGATGTGGCGCAGCGCGCCCTCGGGGTCGGCGTAGCCGAGCGCCTCCAGCCGCGCGGTGGCGGCGGCCGGGGACAGGCGGGCCTCGGTCTCCGGCAGGCGGGCGACGGCCTGCAGCAGCGGGCGGTAGAACAGCTTCTCGTGGAGCCTGCGCACCTCCAGGGCGTGCCGCTTCCACGTGGTGGTGAACTCGCCCACCGGGTCGGTCGTCATGCCCAGCCCCCGGCCGAGCCGCCGCAGCGCGGCGGTGTCCGACGGCACCACGTGGGTGCGACGCAGCCGGTGGAGCTGGAGCATGTGCTCGACCCGGCGCAGGAAGGTGTAGGCCTCGGCGAGCGCCTTGGCGTCGTCCCGCCCGACGTAGCCGCCCCGGGACAGGGCGGCGAGGGCCGGCAGCGTGGCCCGGCGGCGCAGCAGCGGGTCGGAGCGGCCGTGCACGAGCTGGAGGAGCTGTACGGCGAACTCGATGTCCCGCAGCCCGCCCGGCCCCAGCTTGATCTGCCGGTCGGCCTCGCCCGGGGGCACGTGCGCCTCCACCCGGCGGCGCATGGCCTGCACGTCCTCCACGAAGTTGGGCCGGGCGGCGGCCTGCCAGACCAGCTCGTTGACCGCGGCGACGTACCGCTGGCCGAGCTCCAGGTCGCCGGCGACCGGCCGCGCCTTGAGCAGCGCCTGGAACTCCCAGGTCTTGGCCCACCGGCGGTAGTAGGCCAGGTGGCTTTCCATGCTGCGGACGAGCGGGCCCATCTTGCCCTCGGGGCGCAGGCCGGCGTCCACCTCCCACAGCGACCCTTCGGGGGTGCTCGCCGAACAGGCCCGCATCATGCCCTGCGCGAGGCGGGTGGCGATCTGCAGCGCCTTGGTCTCGTCCACGCCCTCCTTGGGCTCGGCCACGAAGACCACGTCGACGTCGGAGATGTAGTTCAGCTCGCGGGCCCCGCACTTGCCCATGCCGATGACGGCCAGCCGTACGTCGCCCGCGCCGGCGACCTCGGGCCGGGCGATGGCGAGGGCGGCCTCCAGCGCGGCGGAGGCCAGGTCGGCCAGCGCGGCGGCGACCTCGGCGAACCCGCACTCGCCGGTCACGTCGCGCATGGCCAGGTGCAGCAGCCGGGTGCGGTAGGCGACGCGCAGCGCGTTCATCGCCGGGCCCGGCTCCGCGGCGGCTCCCGGGCCCGCGGCCACCGGCTCGGCGTCGCCCGGGTCCGCGCCGACCGCGAGCAGCATCTCCTCGCGCAGCTCGCCGGCCGCCGGCCATCCCGTCCGCCGGATCGACGGCAGGCACTCCGGGTGCCGCACGACGTGCTCGCCGAGCGCCGCGCTGAGCCCGAACACGCCGAGCAGCCCGCGGCGCAGCTCCGGGTCCGCGCGGAAGGCCCCGAGGACGCTCGGGTCCCGCTCGACCAGGCGGCTCAGCGTGGTGAGCGCGAGATCCGGGTCGGCGGCCCGGACGAGGTCGCCGAGCAGCGCGAGGTCGCCGATCGCCTCCGGGCCGAGCCCGTCGAGCAGCCGCTCGGCCCGCGCGCCGTCCGCGAATCCGAGCGCCGCCAGGCGCCCCGCCGTCGTCTGTATCCGGGACGCGGCGTTCACCGTTCCTTCCTCCACCCCGACGCCGATCACGTCGGCCCCCCGAGACACACCTTCCCAGTAACCGTACACATGGGACGGAGCCTCCTCGCAGAGATCGGCTGCTCCTGCACAGCCGCCGGCACCCGGCCGCACGGGCGTCCCACCGGATCGCGGCCCGGCACGTGCCTTTGCGCACACGCTAGCCTTCCGGCCGGTGCGCGTCCTTAGCGGTTTCCCTGCGTAATCGGCTCGTCACGGGTTTTGCCCGCGCACCCCGGTGTCAGCGCCCGGTGAGCTGGGCGGCGAACGCCTCGGCGAACGGCCTCCAGGTGCGCTTCAGCTCGTCTCCGGCGGCCTCGACCTGCGCGTTCAGCTCCCCGGCCCGCTCCGGCGGCAGCGCACCGCCGGCGGTCCAGGAGGCGAAGATCTCCGGCGAGGCCTCGGGGTGGAACTGCACCGCCCAGGCCCGGTCGCCGAGCCGGTACGCCTGGTTGGGGTACCGCGTGCCGGTGGCCAGCCGTACGGCGCCCTCGGGCAGGGTGGTCATGGCGTCGTAGTGGTACTGGATCGCCCGGACCGGGCCGTCCGGCAGCGCGGACAGCAGCGGGTCGGCGGCGGCCTCGGGGAGCGGCTCGATCTCCCCCAGGCCGATCTCCAGGCCGGCCTCGCCGCGCTCGACGGTCCCGCCGCAGGCCAGCGTCATGAGCTGGGCGCCGAGGCAGATGCCGAGCGTCGGCACGCCCTCGTCCACGGCGCGGGCGAGCAGGTCCCTGGTGGCCGGCAGCCAGTCGCACGCCTCATCGTCCCAGGCGTCGGCGGAGCCGCCGAGAACCAGCAGCCCCCCGGTGGCACGGCCGGGCACCGGTTCCCCCTTGTACGGCCGGACGACCTCGGTCTCGACGCCCGCACCCTCCAGCCATCCGGCGAACAACCCCAAACCGGCGTCGGCCTCGTGCTCGATGACGATCAGACGTTCACGCATACGGCAGAGCTTAAAGACCCATATATGAGACAGCGATAGCGGAGAGGGTCATACCGTACAGTCCGACCATGAACATCGATGAGGTCGCCGTCCCCGGCGGACGGCTGCGGATCGCCCGGTTCGGCGGCGGTCCCCGTCTGATCATCGCGGCGCACGGCATCACCGCCTCCCTCATGGCGTGGCGCGCGGTGGCCGATGCGCTGCCGCCCGGCTGGTCGCTGGTCGCCGTGGACCTGCGCGGACGCGGCCACAGCGCCGATCTGCCCGGCCCGTACGGCCTGGACCGGCACGCCGAGGACCTGGAACGGGTCGCCGAGCACGTCGGCGCGGACGACACGAGCGTGCTCACCGGGCACTCGATGGGCGCCTATGTGGCGGCTTTGCACGGCGCGCACCGGCGGTACGCCCGGGTGGTGCTCGTGGACGGCGGCCTGCCCCTGCCGCTGCCGCCCGGCGCCGACCCCGACGAGGTGCTGGAGGCGACACTCGGCCCGGCCATCGCCCGGCTCTCCCAGACCTATCCGAGCGTGGACGCCTACGTCGACTTCTTCCGCGCTCATCCCGCGCTCGCCGGCGACTGGTCGCCGCTCGTCGAGGAGTACGTCCGCTACGACGCCACCGGGCCGGACGGCGCCGTCCGCTCGCGCGCCCGCGAGGACGCCGTACGGCAGGACGGCCGCTGGCTGCTCACCGAGGACGCGGCGATCGCGGCGGCGCTGAAGGCGATCGAGCCGGCGCCGCTGCTGCTGCGCGCGCCGAGAGGGCTGCTGAACCAGGACGTCGGAATGCTCCCGGACGACCTGACGGCGCGGTGGGCGGCCGAACTGCCCGGCCTGCGCGATGAGGTCGTGCCGGACTGCAACCACTACACGATCTTGTTCGATCCCCGCTGCGCCGCGGTCGTGGCCGCCCGCCTCACCGAATGATCGCGGATGCGCCGGGCCCGGCACCGCGAGGCCGGGCCCGGCCGCCGCGTCACTGGCGCGGCAGGATCCAGGTGGCCTTCGCGGCGGCGACGAGCGTGCCGTCCACCTCGTAGACCGCGCTCGTGCCGAACAGCTTGCGCCCGTCACGGCTTTCCGCGCGGGCCACGACCGAATACCTGCCCATCGGGTAGACCCGGCGGAAGACCTGCCCGGTCAGCCGTCCGAGCAGCGGGGGCTGGATGGGCTCCCGGGGCGGGAAGCTGCGGTAGTGCGCCCATCCGCTGGCGCAGTCGAGCGCCGCCCAGACGATCGAGTCGGGCACCACGCCCTGCTCGTCGGTCACGTTCAACGGCACCCGCCAGCCGGCGGCCACGAGCTCGCCGCCGTCCTCGGGGTCGCGCACGGGACCGGGGAAGATCCGCAGCCCGTCGCCCGGCTCGCGCAGTCCGCAGGCGAAGCAGCCGGCGATGGCGTGGCCGAACCTGCCGGGGAAACCGGCCTCCGCGCGGGCCGCCTCGGTGAAGGGCACGAACGGCGGCGGCGTCAGCGTCTCGGCGACGGGGATGGCCTCGACGAGGTGGCGGTCGTCCTGGCCGAGCACGACGGCGTTGCCGACGTGCTCGACCGGCAGGGCGGTCTCCAGCGGGACCGGTCTGCGCAGGGTGACCTCCACCGGCGAGTCGTAACCGCCCCCCGTCAGCGTGCCGGCGAGGGTGCCCGCGATCCATCCGCCGTTGGCGGTGCCCTCGGGTCCCCGGAAACGCTTCGGTACGGTCAGAACGGTCTGCAGCCCCGCAGCCGCCGTCATATGGCCCACGTCCTCCCTGCGTCACGTCTTGATACGGCCCACCCGTATAAGTCGCAACAAGTGAGCCGATTTTACTGTTCCGGTAGAGGGACCAGCCAAACAGACGGGCGTGTCAGGAAGATTTGCGGCCCGAAACGCCGGGGTGACGGGTGGTGCGCGTCACAGCACCGGCAGGTAACGGTCGAGCTCGTACTCGGTCACCTGGCGGCGGTACTCCTGCCACTCCGCGCGCTTGTTGCGCAGGAAGAAGTCGAAGACGTGCTCGCCCAGCGTCTCGGCGACCAGCTCGCTGCGCTCCATCGCCGCGATCGCCTCGTCCAGCGACTGGGGCAGCGGCTGGATGCCGAGGGCCCGCCGCTCCGCGCTGGTCAGCGCCCACACGTCGTCCTCGGCGCCCGGCGGCATCTCGTACCCCTCCTCGATACCCTTCAGCCCGGCGGCCAGGATGACGGCGAAGGCGAGGTACGGGTTGCAGGAGGAGTCGACCGACCGAAACTCGATGCGGGTCGAGCCGCCCTTGTGCGGCTTGTACATCGGCACCCGCACGAGCGCGGAGCGGTTGTTGTGCCCCCAGCAGATGTACGCGGGGGCCTCGCCGCCGGCCCCGGCGATCGAGCCCGCGCCGCCCCACAGCCGCTTGTAGGAGTTGACCCACTGGTTGCACACCGCGGTGATCTCCGCCGCGTGCCGCAGCAGGCCGCCGATGAACGACCGGCCGATCTTGGAGAGCTGGTAGTCGGCGCCGGGCTCGTAGAAGGCGTTGCGGTCGCCCTCGAACAGCGACATGTGGGTGTGCATGCCGGACCCGGGGAAGTCGGTGAACGGCTTGGGCATGAACGAGGCCCACACGCCCTGCTCCAGCGCCACCTCCTTCATGACCAGCCGGAACGTCATGATGTTGTCGGCGGTGGTCAGCGCGTCGGCGTAGCGCAGGTCGATCTCCTGCTGGCCCGGCGCGCCCTCGTGGTGGCTGAACTCCACCGAGATGCCCATCGACTCCAGCATCATGATCGCGTTGCGGCGGAAGTCGTGGCCCGCGCTGTGCGGCGTGTGGTCGAAGTAGCCGCCCTCGTCGATGGGCTCGGGCCGCACACCCTTCTCCGGCCGGTTGCGCAGCAGGAAGAACTCCACCTCGGGGTGGGTGTAGAACGTGAAGCCCATGTCGGCCGCCTTGGCCAGGGTCCGCTTCAGCACGAAGCGGGGGTCGGCGTGCGACGGCGAGCCGTCCGGCATCAGGATGTCGCAGAACATGCGGGCGGCGCCCGGCGACTCGCTGCGCCACGGCAGGATCTGGAACGTCGACGGGTCGGGCTTGGCCAGCATGTCCGACTCGTAGACTCGCGAGAAGCCCTCGATCGCCGAGCCGTCGAAGCCGATGCCCTCGGAGAAGGCGCCCTCCAGTTCGGCCGGGGCGATCGCGACCGACTTCAGGAAGCCGAGCACGTCGGTGAACCACAGCCGGATGAACCGGATGTCGCGCTCTTCGAGCGTGCGGAGGACGAATTCCTGCTGGCGGTCCAAGGCGTACCTCACGAAAGTTACAGTTCAGGTCGCTTACCAGTCTGCCTCGTGAGTGTTTCACAGGGGTTACGACGGCGGGTGGACCCCCGGGATCACCGCGCGCGGTGATCAGCAGCCGGTGACGAGCGACTCGCCGACGGGGGTCCGCCGGTAGAGCACCTCCCGGCCGAGCCGCCGCCGCGCCACCAGCCCCGCGTCCGACAGCACCGCCAGATGCTGGCTGACCGCCCCCGGCGTGATGCCGAGCCGCCGGGCCAGGGCGGTGGTCGAGCCGGGCTCGGCCAGCTCGGTGAGCACCCGTGCCCGGGTGCGCCCGATGAGCGCGGCCAGCGCCTCGGGCGTGCAGGGCGCGCCCTCCGACCACAGCGTCCCGACGCCCCGCGCCGGATAGCACAGCATCGGCTGGTAGGGCTCGTACATCACCCAGACGTCCGGCCAGGCGAAGGCGCTCGGCATGAGGACGAGACCGTCCCCGCCGAGGTCGCCCACATAGGCGCAGTTCTTGGCCGCGACGAGCCGGTCGCCGTGCCAGGAGACGCGCGGGTGCAGGTCGGCGAACAGCTCCCGCGCTCCCCCGGCCGCCAGCGTGCGGGCCCGCCACATCACGTCCGCCTCCAGCAGCTCGCGGATCCTGGGCCACGACTCCTCGAACGCGATCGTCCAGTACTCCCGCAGCCGGTCGGCCACCCGCCGCACGCCCGCCGCCGGGTCGTCGGCGAACCGCCGCAGCGCCGCGGGATCGGGCGACTGCACCCAGACCGCCTCCTCGTACGCGGTGCCGGGCGGGGTGGCGCGCACCCGCTCGAGCTCGGCGGCGAAGTCCGGCAGCGGGGTGTCGGGCGGCGGGGTGAGGAAGTCGGGGATGTAGCCACGCAACGGGACCAGCGCGAACAGGTCGGTGAGATCCACCTCGCGCAGGCGCGGCCGTACGGCCCGCAGCCACGGCAGGTGCAGCGAGTGGCGGCCGGGGGCGCGCAGCACCCGGAGGCTGGCCACCAGCTCCCACATCGGGGAGAACGCGAAACGCAGCCGCGCCACATCGTCGGGCGTGAAACGCCACTCAACCGGCAAGGCAGTCCCCCATCTTTCAGCCAGAGCTAAAAGATTGGCATGGCGCCTCCCGCTTGTCCAAGGGTGGCATCCGTGACCAATGTGATCAGCAGGACCGGTTTCGTCAGGTCGAGGCTCGGCGGTCTGCCCCGTCCCTTCTGGGCGCTGTTCGGCGGAACACTCGTCAACCGGCTCGGCACGATGGTGGAGCCGTTCATCGGCGTGTACCTCACCCAGGCGCGCGGCGTCTCCCTCGCCACCGCCGGGCTCGTCATGACGATGTACGGCGTGGGGTCGCTGCTGTCGCAGCCGATCGCCGGATGGCTGACCGACCATCTCGGGCGCCGCATCACGCTCACCGGAGGCATGGTCGCCACGGCCGTCACCATGGTCGCGCTCGGCTACACCACCGGCACGCCGGGGCTCGTCGCGGGCATGCTCGTGCTGGGCGTCGTGGTGGACGTCTACCGCCCGGCGTCGCAGGCGATCGTGGCCGACCTGGTGCCGCCCGAGGACCGGCCGCGGGCGTTCGGGCTGCTGTTTTGGGCCGTCAACCTCGGCTTCTCCGTCGCGATGGTGGCCGGCGGCTGGCTCGCCCGCTCGGGCTTCACCGTGCTGTTCTGGGTGGACGCCGTCACCTGCCTGATCTTCGGCCTCCTGGTGTGGCGGGCGATCCCGGAGACCCGCCCGGTCCGTGAGGACGCGGAGCCCGGCGGGTTCGCCGACGTGCTGCGCGACCGGGTCATGGTGGCCTTCGTGCTCGCCAACCTCGCGTACACGGTGGTCTACCAGCAGCCCGTCACCACGCTGCCGCTCGCCATGACCGCCCAGGGGCTGCCCACGAGCGCGTACGGCATGGCGCTGGCCGTCAACGGCCTGCTGATCGTGGTCCTCCAGCCGATCATGAACACCTGGCTGGCCCGGTTCGACCCGTCCCGGACGCTCGCGACGGGGTTCGCGGTCCTCGGGCTCGGGATCGCGCTGACCTCGCTGGCGTCGTCGGTGGCCGGGCACGCGGCGGCCGTGGCCGTATGGACGTTCGGCGAGGTGCTCACGGCCGGGATCGCGGGGACGATCGTCGCCACGCTCGCGCCACCCCACCTGCGGGGGCGCTACTCGGGCCTGTACGGCCTGTCCTGGTCGGCCGGGTCGCTGCTCGCGCCGCTGGTGGGCACCCGGCTGCTGGCCGCCGCCCCCGGGCTGATGTGGCCCCTGCTCGGCGGCCTCAGCCTGCTCGCGGCGGCGGGCCAGCTCCTCATCGGCCGAGCCGTCCGCCGCCGCGCCGCCCAGTCGGCATAGGCGGTATAGGCGCCATAGGCGGCATGGGCGGCCGGGCGCGCTCGGCGGCATGGGAGCGCTCGGCGGCATGCGCGCGGTCGGCGGCATACGCGCGGTCGCGTGGCCCCGGCGGCATGGGTGTGCGGAAGGGCGCCGGCCGGCCCCGGCCCGCCCGTACTCGACCCTTATCGTCGCTTTGACGACAAAGATTCGGACACTTTAGGGTGAGACCGTGGCTCAACTGCGCATCGCTCTCGCCCAGACCAATCCGGTCGTCGGCGACATCTCCGGCAACGCCGACATGCTCGTCGAGTGGACCCGCAGGGCCGCCGATCGCGGCGCGCACCTCGTGGTCTTCCCCGAGATGTTCCTGACCGGCTACCCCGCCGAGGACCTGGTGCTCAGGTCGTCGTTCGTGGAGGCGTCGATCACGGCGTTGGCGAAGACGGCCACGCGGCTCGCCGCCGAGGGGCTCGGGGATCTCCCCGTCGTGGTGGGCTACCTCGACCGGGCCGACCTCGCCCCGCGCGTTGGGCAGCCCAAGGGCGCCCCGCTCGACGCGGTCGCCCTGCTCCACGAGGGCCGGGTGGTGACCAAGTCGGCCAAGCACCACCTGCCGAACTACGGGGTGTTCGACGAGTACCGCTACTTCGTGCGCGGCGACCGGCTGCCGATCTTCCGCCTGCACGGCGTGGACATCGCCGTGGCCGTGTGCGAGGACCTGTGGCAGGACGGCGGCCCCGTCTCGGTGGTCGCCGAGGCCGGCGCCGGGCTGCTCGTCGTCCCCAACGGCTCGCCGTACGAGACGAACAAGGACGACGTGCGGCTGGAGCTGTGCGCGCGGCGGGCCCGCGAGGCGGGCTGCGCGCTCGCGTACGTGAACATGGTCGGCGGCCAGGACGAGCTGGTCTTCGACGGCGACTCCCTCATCGTGGACGCCACCGGTGAGCTGATCGCCCGCGCGCCGCAGTTCGAGGAGCACCTGTTCGTCACCGACCTGGAGCTCCCGGAGGGCACCGGCGAGCTCGGCGAGTCCCGCCACGACGCCCACGACGGCACGGTCATCACGGTCGACCGGGTGCTGCTGTCGGCCACGCCGGTCGAACCGTACGAGCCGGAGCCGCCGGTCGTCGCCGAGCGGCTCGACGACCTGGCGGAGATCTACCACGCGCTCGTGCTCGGCGTGCGCGACTACGTGCGCAAAAACGGCTTCCGTTCGGTCATCCTCGGCCTGTCCGGCGGCATCGACTCCGCCCTGACCGCCACGATCGCCGCCGACGCCATCGGGCCCGAGCGGGTCCACGTGGTGCTGATGCCCTCGCGCTACTCCTCGGATCACTCGATCACCGACGCGGAGGAGCTGGTGCGCCGCCAGGGGGTCAACGCCCAGATCGTGCCGATCGCCGACATCGTCGCGGCGTTCGAGAAGGAGATCGAGCTGCACGGCCTGGCGGCCGAGAACCTCCAGGCCCGCGTGCGCGGCATGCTGCTGATGAGCCTGTCGAACGAGCACGGCCACCTGGTGCTGACCACCGGCAACAAGAGCGAGCTGGCCACCGGATACTCCACCCTGTACGGCGACTCGGCGGGCGGGTTCGCCCCGATCAAGGACGTGCTCAAGAGCGTCGTCTGGAAGCTCGCGAAGTGGCGCAACGCCCAGCCGGGGCGGCCACCGATCCCGGAGAACTCGATCACCAAGGAGCCGAGCGCGGAGCTGCGGCCCGGCCAGCGCGACACCGACTCACTGCCGCCGTATGACGTGCTCGACCCGCTGCTGCGCGACTACGTGGAGCGGGACATGGGCCGTGACGAGCTCATCGCGGCCGGCCACGACCCCGAGCTGGTCACACAGATCATCCGCCTGGTGGACCTGGCCGAGTACAAGCGCCGCCAGTACCCGCCGGGCCCGAAGATCACGCCCAAGAACTTCGGCCGCGACCGCCGCCTGCCCATCACCACCCGCTGGCGCGAGCACCTTTAGGAGTGGATCAGTGACGGTGCCGTGACCGGTGCCGGGCAGGCGTACGGCACCGGTCACGGAGTCGCCGGCAGACGGCCGTTCGTCCGACGTTCGTGTCGCGCGTCGTGTCTCGCGTTCCTTCCCGCCAGTGGTACCCGGTTCCCGGCAAGCGCGATCGGCGCGGCGTTCGGCTCTGGGGTGAAGGCAGATCGGGGACCGCGCCCCGGCGGCCGCGTGTGCCGCCGTACGCCCATGCGCCGCCCCGCCCTCGCGTCCGCCGCGCCCCCGGCGGACGGCACGGGCGCGTGCCGGCGCTCAGGCGTCAGATGCGGGCGTCACGGCCCGGAGGGACGGCGGGCCGCGTCGCGGCTCGGGGCGTGCGGGCCGGGTCACAGCTCGGGGTGGAAAGCAAGCTCACGGCCGGGAGACCGCCTCACAGCTCGGGGTGGAGGGGTGGGCCCGGAAGCCTTTGAGCGCTTCGTCGACGATCCGCTCGGGAAGGTCGTCGGGGGAGTCGCCGGAGCGGGACCACTTGGCGGACCAGATCATCGCCCCGGTGAGGAGCGCCAGCGCCATGTCGACGTCGAGGTCCGCGCGCAGCTCCCCGGTCTCGATGCCGCGCCGCAGCACCGCCCTCATGACCGCTCTGCGGGGCT